>CAMPHL010000136.1 GCA_946885905.1 uncultured Pseudomonadota bacterium
CAGGCCGTTACACCGCAGGCCGTTACAGCTGCAAGAAAAGCGTAACGGACCGGTAACCGCCGCCGCTCAAATTGGCAATACACCAGAAGACGCGGGAGAGTCGTGGGTCCATCGTTGTCGCGCACCGCCGAGGACCTCGTCCGCGCCGGGAAGGGCGAGTCTGTCCGCTGGCAGGGCCTCACCTTGCGAAGCCACCTGCAACCCGTCTATTCCGTCCGCAAGGCGGGCTGCATCGGGCTCGAAGGGCTGCTGCGCGCCTGCGACGAGCAAGGGCCGATCCGGCCGGAGAAGGTCTTCGAGCGCGCCCGACTCGAGGGCGACCTGGTCCTGCTCGACTGGATCTGCCGCGCCCTGCACCTGCGCAAGTTCGCCACGGTCGACCGGGGCGGGCACAAGCTCTTCCTCAACGCCCATCCGGAAGCCGCGGTGCGCGAAGCCAGGTCCGCGCGCGAGCTCGCCGACCTCGTGCGCTACTACGGCCTCACGCCTTCGCGCCTCACGATCGAGATCCTCGAGGCGCCGTGCGCCGACGAGCCGATGCTTCGCGAGGCGGTCGCCGCCTACCGCGCGCTGGGCGCGGCCATCGCCATGGACGACTTCGGGCTCGGACGCTCGAACTTCGACCGCATCGTGGCGCTGCGGCCGGACATCGTGAAGATCGACCGCACCATCCTCACGCGCACCGTGGGAGAGGCGAAATCGCGGCGGATGCTGCCTTCCATCGTCGAGCTGCTGCACGAGGCCGGGGCACAAGTGGCGATCGAGGGCATCGAAAGCGCGCACGAGGCGTTGGTCGCGATCGAGGCGGGGGCCGACCACCTGCAGGGGTTCCACTTCGCCGCCCCCAGCGCGAACCTCCCGGACGAATCCCTCGTCGACGGGATAATGGCGGAGCTGCTGTGCATGCGCGGCGCCCCGCGGCTGGCCGTTGTAGGCAACGGCTGACTCCGCGGGAACACGCCGCGCCCGCGGCGGTCACTTCCGGGATATCCCGGAGGAACAATGAGCGCCATCCCCCAGCAGCCCGCCAACAAGCCCGCACTCACCGACGTCAAGACCCTGCGCGAGCAGGCTCGCCGCCACATCGAGGAGGGCGCCGTCACCGAGAACTACGGCGCGAACCGCGACCAGGTCCTGCAGCTGCTGAACGAGGCGCTCGCGACCGAGCTCGTGTGCACGCTGCGGTACCGGCACGACTATTTCATGGCGCGCGGCATCCACTCGCATGCGGTAGCCACCGAGTTCCTGGAGCATGCCAACGAGGAGCTCGCCCACGCCGACCAGATCGCCGAGCGCATCGTGCAGCTCGGCGGCGAGCCCGACTTCAACCCGAACGTGATCACGGGCCGCAGCCACGCCGAATACCGTATCGGCAAGACCCTCCAGGAGGCGATCAAGGAGAACCTGGTCGCCGAGCGGATCGCGATCGACAGCTACCGTGAGATGGTGCAGTTCATCGGGGATAGCGATCCCACGACGCGCCGCATGCTCGAGGAGATCCTCGCCGCCGAGGAAGAACATGCCGACGACCTGGCGGACCTGCTGCAGCAGGACCAGGCCGCGCGCCAGTAATGGCTCGAGATAGCCCGCTCCTGCGGGCTGTTTCTTGCGCCTCTATCAAGGGGTTGGGCTTCGCATAAAAAAAGGCCCCCTCCGGCGCGGAGGGGGCCCACGAGCACCTCTGGAAAACGGCTTCAGCGCTGCGCGGCGGCGCGGCGGCGCTCGCGCAGCGGCGCGGGCGTCGGGAAAGTGGATTCGGCGATGCGGCGGGATTCGGCGAGCGAAGCTTCCAGGCGGCCGAGCAATTGTTCGCGCCGGCCCGCGAGGCGCATCCACGGGTCGTGGGTCACTCGCCCCCAGCCTTCGAGGGCCCAGCCCTTCATGGTCCTCAGGTGTCCGTGGATCTGGTCCGAATTCATTCGTCTGTCTCCTGTCGGGTTACATCCAGCGGCTGCGCTCGCGCAGGGAAACTTTCTGCATGCGCGCGGTCAATACGGCACGGCTGACGGTCAGGCACTCGGTGGCGCGCTTGTCGGCGGACGAACGGGCGCAAAGCACGTCGTTCACGGCCACGGGCGCGGAGTCCTCCATGACCAGGACGTTGACGGTCGCCGGGAGGAAGTCCGGTTCCGAGGGGTCTTCGGCGGCAAGCCCTGTGGGAAGACAGCAGGCTAGGCCCATTGCGAGGAGTTTTTTCACGGCCCTGGTCCCTTGTGTGCGTCGAACCAGTGTGAAGATCCGTGCCAGGCGACGAAGTCGGACGCGGAGGGAACCCGCCTAGGACAGCGCTGATACCCGCGTCGGAATGTTCCTACAGTTTCCCTGCCTCCCGTCCGAGCGGTAATAATTCACAGACCCCCGACAAGCCGGACGCGTAGTCTGGCCCGGGGAGCACAACAATATTGCCGCTGCGAGGGGAGATGGCGGGACGCCGCGCAGGCCTGTTCCAGAAGTACTTCGCCTTCATCGTCCTGCTGGTGAGCGGCGGCCTGGTCGCGAGCGGGGCGATCGGCCTGTACTTCTCGTACCAGGAAACGCGCAATTCCCTGGTGAGCCTGCAGCGCGAGAAGGCGCTCACCGCCTCCGTGCGCATCGAGCAGTTCCTGCGCGACATCGAAAGCCAGCTCGGCTGGACGGCGTTGCCCCACGTGACGCCTTCGGTCAAGCACATGGAACAGACGCGGATCGACTTCCTGAAGCTCCTGCGCCAGGCCCCGGCCGTGACGGAGGTCACCCACCTCGACGGCCTGGGGCGCGAGCGGCTCATGATCTCGCGCCTTGCGATGGATCGCGTCGATGCGATGACCGACTTGTCGAAGGATCCGCGCTTCGTCGAGGCGCGCAAGAACAAGACCTGGTTCGCGCCGGTGTACTTCCGCAAGGAGACCGAGCCCTACATGGCGATCTCGATCCCCGAGGCGCGCGACCGTCCCGGCGTGACCGTCGTGGACGTGAACCTCAAGTTCATCTGGGACGTGGTCTCGCGCATCCGCATCGGGCAGAAGGGCATCGCCTACGTGGTGGACGACAAGGGCTACCTGGTCGCGCATCCCGACATCTCGCTCGTGCTGCGCAAGGTCAATCTCTCCGAGCTGCCGCAGGTGAAGGACGCGCTCGCCGCGGGCCCCGATGCCGACTGGCGGGAGGTGCCCGAGGCACGCGATTCCACGGGAGAGCCGGTGCTTTCCGCCTATGCCCTCGTGCCCCAGACGGGCTGGCGCGTGTTCGTGGAGGAACCCAACAGCGCGGTTTTCGCGCCGCTGTACGACGCGATCATGCGCACCGCCCTGCTGCTGCTCGCGGGCGTCGTGATCTCGGTGTTCGCAAGCCTCTTCCTCGCCCGGCGCATGGTGAACCCCGTGCGCGCGTTGCAGATGGGCGCGGTCAAGATCGGCGCGGGCGACCTGAACGCCCGCATCGAGGTGCGCACCGGCGACGAGCTGGAAGACCTGGCGAGCCGGTTCAATACCATGACCACGCAGTTGCGCGAGTCGTACACCGACCTGGAGAGGAAGGTCCAGGACCGCACTGCGGAGTTGCGCGAGTCGCTCGACCAGCAGACGGCCACGGCCCGGATCCTCAGCGTCATCAGCGGCTCGCCCACCGACGTCACGCCCGTGTTCGAGGCGATCGTGCGCTCGGCGGCGGAGCTGGGCGAGGCGCGCGCGGCTGCGGTGTTCCGCTACGACGGCGAAAACCTCCATTACGTCGCGAGCAGTGGGCTGCCGCCGGACTGGATCGCCGAGGCGCGCGCGCGGCCCGCGTGGAAGCCCGACACCTCGTCGCTCAGCGGCCGGGTCATCCTGGGCCGCAGCACCGTGCAGATCGAGGACATGACCAGCGACCCCGGGTACGACCGGGTCGCCACCAGCTCGAGCACGGGCCGCCGCCTGCTGGGCGTGCCCATGATGCGCGAGGGCCAGCCCATCGGCACCATCAACGTGATGTGGGACGAGGCCGGACCGGTGCCCGAGAAGTTCGTGCGCCTGCTGCAGACCTTCGCCGACCAGGCCGTGATCGCGGTCGAGAACGTGCGCCTGTTCAACGAGACCAGGGAAAGCCTCGAGCAGCAGACCGCCACCGCCAACGTGCTGAAGGTGATCAGCGGCTCGCCCACCGACGTCACCCCGGTGTTCGAGGCGATCGTGCGCTCGGCGCGCGATCTGGGCGAGGCCTCGCAGGCATTCGCCTTCCGCTTCGACGGAGAGAGCATCCAGTACATCACCGGCACGGACGATCGACCCGAGTGGCTCGAGTTCGTCGCCGCGAACCCCTCGTGGCCCCGTGACACGATGGCCGGGCGCGTGATCCTCGAGCGCCGGGCGCTGCAGGTCGAGGTCGAGCCCGAGACGGACTACGGCACGGACGGGTTCGTTCGCGGGCCGGTGGGCGCTGCGCGCAGTTTCCTGGGCGTGCCCATGGTCCGGGATGGCGTGGCCGTCGGCGCCCTCATGGTGGCCTTCGAGCGCTCCGCCGCGGCGCCCGAGAAGTTCGTCTCGCTGCTCCAGACCTTTGCCGCCCAGGCCGTGATCGCGGTCGAGAACGTGCGCCTGTTCAACGAGATCCAGGAGAAGGGCCGCCAGCTCGAGGCCGCCAACAAGCACAAGAGCGACTTCCTCGCCAACATGTCGCACGAGCTGCGCACGCCGTTGAACGCCATCATCGGCTTCTCGGAGGTGATGCTGGGCGGCATGGCGGGGACGATGCCCGACAAGCAGAAGGAGTTCATCGGCGACATCCGCGACTCGGGCAAGCACCTGCTCGCCCTCATCAACGACATCCTCGACCTGTCGAAGATCGAGGCCGGCCGCATGGAGCTGGACGTGACCCGCTTCGACCTCCCGTCGGCGATGTCCAACGCGATGACGCTCGTCCGCGGGCGCGCCGAGCGCCACGGCATCCGGCTCTCCTCCGACATCTCGGCCGAGGTCAGCTCCTACGACGGCGACGAGCGCAAGTTCAAGCAGATCGTGCTGAACCTGCTCACCAACGCGGTCAAGTTCACGCCCGAAGGCGGCAGCGTCACGCTCGGCGCGCAACGCATGAACGGGGCCTACGTCTTTTCGGTGAAGGATACGGGCGTCGGCATCGCCCCCGAGGACCAGCAGGCCGTGTTCGAGGAGTTCAAGCAGGTGGGCCGGGACTACGACAAGAAGGCCGAGGGCACGGGCCTGGGGCTCGCCCTCACCAAGCGCCTGGTGGAGCTGCACGGCGGGCGCATCCGCCTGGACAGCATCGTGGGCAAGGGCTCGACCTTCACCTTCGAGCTGCCGTTGGGGACGCCATGAGCCTCGATCGCCGCGCTTTCGTGCTGGCGGGGCTTTCTTTGGCGTGGGGTGCGGCCCGGGCCGAGTCCGGCGTTCGCCATGTCGCCTATTTCGGATTGGGCCGCGGGGCTCCCCTCCTCGCTGCGCTTGCGAGCCTGGGTTGGAGGCAGGGGAACAACCTGCGCTTCGAGCCCCGTGAGCTCGAGCGGTTCGCCCCCGAGGCCGACGTCCTGACCGCAGCGCACGACCTGGTCGCCGGCCGGCCCGACGTGATCGTGTCGATGCTGCGCGATCGCATCGGCCCGCTGGCGCGCGCGACGCGTTCCATCCCGATCGTGGCCGGCCTGCACGATCCCGTCGCGGACGGATTCGCCCAGTCTCTCTCGAGGCCCGGAGGCAACGTGACCGGCCTCGCCTTCGCCAGCCCCGAGGGCGTGAAGCTGGTGTTCCGGCTGCTCGGGTCGGTGCTTCCGCAGCTCAAGCGGATCCATACGCTCGAACCCCCGGGCTTCCACCTTGAACCGACGGTCAAGGACGTGCGCGCTGCGGTGACGGTCGAGAAGGGCTACATCTTCCAGCCGCACGCCGTGCAGACCTACGCGGACGCCACGCGAGCGCTTGCCGCGGTCCGCAACCGGCGCGAGGAGGCGGTTGTGCTCACCGTCAATGGACCGGATTTCGACCACGTGGATTTCGCGGCCCGGGTATTGCGCGCGCGCGTCGCCACGATCGACATGTACGGCAATATGGAGAGCGGGTCCCTGCTCAGGGCGGGGCTTCGCCATGAGGACGTTTGGGGGCGCCTGGCCGCGATCGCGGACAAGATCCTGCGCGGCGCGAATCCCGCGACCATCCCGTTCGAGCAGCCCACGCACGCCGAGGTCGAGCTCGATCGCCGCACGGCGAGGGCCATCGGCGTGACCTTCCCGCCCGAAGTGATGATGCGCGCCACCAAGGTCGTCGAATGACCCGCGAAAGGCACCCATGAAAACCATACTGCTGGTCGAGGACAACGAGCGCAACCGCAAGCTGGTCCGCACGATCCTCGAATTCCGCGGCTACGAGGTGGTCGAGTGCGAGGATGGCGCTCCCTCGCTCGAGCTCGCGCGTGCCCACAAACCGGCGCTCGTCCTCATGGACATCCAGCTCCCGACCATGGACGGCATCACGGCCCTCGGCCGGCTGCGGGCCGACCCCGATACGGCGGCCATTCCCGTCGTGGCGGTGACCGCTTCGGTCACGCCGGGAGAGCGCGACCGCGTCGTCGCGGCGGGCTTCAACGGCTACGTGTCCAAGCCGATCGATGTCTCCACCTTCGGCGAGATGGTCGACAAGCACGTCGCCGGCGAGGCCCAGGCATGACCGAGAAGGCGCGCGTGCTCGTCGTCGACGACACGGCGGCGAACGTGAGGCTCCTGCAGCAGGTCCTGCTGCTTTCGGGCTACGACGTGGTGACCGCGGCATCCGGGGAGGAGGGCCTCGCCAAGGTGGTCCTGGCGAGGCCCGACATCGTCCTGCTCGACGTCGTGATGCCCGAGATGAGCGGCTACGAGGTCTGCCGGGCGCTCCGCGCCAACCCCGCGACGGCGCTTCTGCCGGTGGTGATGGTGACCGCGCTGGATCCGGAGACCGAGCGCGTGAAGGGCATCGAGGCGGGCGCCGACGACTTCCTCTCCAAGCCCATCAACCAGCCCGAGCTGCTCGCGCGCGTGCGCTCGCTCCTCCGCG
>CAMPHL010000137.1 GCA_946885905.1 uncultured Pseudomonadota bacterium
GTGCGGCCGGCGGCGGCGCGAGCGCGGCGCGGGACAGGTGCGCGAGGCCCGCCGCGAAGGCGTCGTGGGCGAAAACCCGGCGATAGATTTCCGGGACCCGCTCGGGCAGCGCACCCTCGCCCCAGAACCACAGGGCATTCACCGGGGGCTTGCGCAACGACTCGCGCGCGATGTTCACCGGGTGCGTCGACATCAGCATCTGCGCTTCGGTGATCGCGCCGGCCCAGTTGATCCGGCCGCCTCCTCGCGGCAGCCGCCCGAAGACGTCGCGGCCCAGCGCCTCGGCGAGCGGCGTGCTCGCGGGCACTTCACCGGCGGGGACGCGCACGTACCAGCGATCGGGGCGGGGGGCGCGGAACTCCAGCCCGTCGGAGGCGAAGTGCTCGCGCAGCGACGCCACCAGCTCGCGGGCTTCGTCGGGCGTGATCGCGAGGCACGCCGCATGATGCAGCACCAGCGTGTCGCGCTCCACGCGGGCGAACACGGGGTCGGCGCGCAGCCATTGTCCGGGCTGCGGGGCTTCGTCGACCGCGAGCGAGACCGCGGCCACCGGTGCCGGGTCGAGCCCGAAGCGGCGTGCGAGCCATCCTTCGGCGCTGCGCGAGGGCTCGCGCACGGTCTGCGCCCGCGCGAGCCAGCGTTCGAGCTGCGGCATGCGCACGTCGGGCGAGGCCGGTGGCAACAAACCGGGGATCAGGATGTCTAGCAACGCGAATAAGCGATAATCGGCCGCCCATTATCCCATCCCATCAGTGAAGCCCTACGAGCTTTTCATCGGCCTGCGCTACACGCGCGCCAAGCGCCGCACGCACTTCATATCCTTCATCTCGGGCGTGTCGATGCTGGGCATCGCGCTCGGCATCGCCGCGCTCATCACCGTGATGTCGGTGATGAACGGCTTCGAGAAGGAGATCCGCGCGCGCATCCTGGGTGCCGCGGCCCACGTGCAGCTGCTGGGGGGCGAGCGCGGCTTCCGGGACTGGGAAGCCGTCTCCGCCCGCGCCCGGGAACATCCGGCGGTCACCGCCTCGGCGCCCTTCGTGCAGGCCCAGGGGCTGCTCTCGACGGGCTCCGCGGTGCGCGGCGTCTTCGTGCGCGGAATCCTCCCGCGCCTTGAGGACCAGGTGGCCGACTTTTCCAAGCACATGGTCGCAGGCGGCCTCGAAGCGTTGCAGCCGGGCGGCTTCGGCGTCGTGATCGGCGTGGGCATCGCGCGCGCGCTCCAGCTTCGAGTGGGCGACAAGGTGACCCTGATCTCCCCGCAGGGCCAGGTCACGCCCGCCGGCCTCATGCCGCGCCTCAAGCAATTCACCGTGGTCGGCATCTTCGCGCTCGACCACAACGAGTTCGACTCGGCGCTCGCGCTCGTGCGGATGGAAGACGCCCAGGTCCTCTACCGCATGGATGGCGAAGTCTCCGGCGTGCGGCTCAAGGTGAGCGACATCGACGCCGCCCCGCGCATCACCCGCGAGCTCGCCGCCAGGATGCCGCCCGAGATCTTCGTCACCGACTGGACGCAGCAGAACGTGAACTACTTCCGCGCGATCCAGATCGAGAAGCGGATGATGTTCATCATCCTCACCCTCATCATCGCGGTGGCCGCCTTCAACCTGGTCTCCACCCTGGTGATGGTCGTTACCGACAAGCATCCGGACATCGCCATCCTGCGCACGCTGGGCGCCTCGCCCGCCAGCATCATGAAGATATTCGTGGTGCAGGGCGCGGTGATCGGCATCGTGGGCACCCTCATCGGCGTGATCGCGGGCGTGCTCCTCGCGCTCAACATCGACACCGTGCTGCCCTTCATCGAGCGCACCTTCGGCTTCCATATCCTGTCGCGCGAGGTGTACTACATCAGCGAGCTGCCCTCGGACCTGCACTGGGGCGACGTCTGGTCGGTGGCGCTCGTGTCGCTGGGCCTCGCGTTCGTGGCCACGCTCTATCCCAGCTGGCGTGCCGCGCGCGTGAATCCGGCGGAGGCGCTGAGATATGAGTGACGAACCCTCCGCCCGGGCGGGGCAGGCCTCGTCCTCCAAGGCAGCCACAGACGCCGTGCTCGCCTGTCGCGGCCTCGCGAAGACCTACGGGATGGGCGAGGTCGCCGTGCCGGTGCTGAAGGGGATCGACCTCGAAGTACGGCGCGGCGAATCGGTCGCCATCGTCGGCGCTTCCGGCTCGGGCAAGAGCACGTTGCTGCACCTGCTGGGCGGCCTCGACCGGCCGAGCGGCGGCTCGGTCTGGCTGGTGGGCCAGGACCTGGGCGCCATGAGCGCGGGCGCGCAGGGCGGGCTACGGAATCGATCGCTCGGCTTCGTCTACCAGTTCCACCACCTGCTGCCCGAGTTCTCCGCGCTCGAGAACGTCGCGATGCCGCTCACCATCCGCCGCGAGCCGAAGGCGGTGGCGCAGGAGCGCGCGAGCGCGATGCTGGACGAAGTGGGGCTCAGGCACCGTGTCGCGCACCGGCCGGGCGAGCTCTCGGGCGGGGAGCGCCAGCGCGTGGCGGTCGCGCGCGCGCTCGTGACGGGGCCGGCCTGCGTGCTCGCCGACGAGCCCACCGGCAACCTCGACCGCGAGAACGCAGGCCGCGTGTTCGACCTGATCCTCGACCTCAACCGCCGCCACGGCGCGGCGTTCGTGATGGTCACGCACGATCCCGAGCTGGCCGCCCGCATGGACCGGCGCCTGCACATCGTCGACGGCCGGATCGAATAGCTGCGCAAGAGGGAACAACCCCTTGCCCCTGGCTACGGTCTATTTCAGCGGCCGGCCGGAGGCGAGCTGGCGGGTGCGCAGCAGCTCGGTGAGCGCCACGCGCGCGGCGTGCAGGTCGCGCTTGTAGAACTCGACGCGCTCGGCGTCGGCGGGCGGCAGGCCGCCCACGTGGTTCAGGCCGGGACGGTGCGTTGCCGCATGTCCCGCCCGCGCAATGGCGAGGGCGCGTTCCGCGAGATCGACACGTTCGTTGGCTTCACGCAGGGCTTTGTCGTAGTCGATGAGCTCGAAGGCCTCCTCGAGGCCGGTGACGGGCGCGAGGACCGCGGACTCGGCGCCGTAGCCGGGCGATGACGGCGAGGAACCCATGATCCGTTGCTCGAGGATCAGCGAGCCCGGCGGTGGCGGCACGTCCGAGAAGGTGACCATGCCGCGTTCGTCGACGGACTTGTAGAGCACCGACGCGCCGGCCGGTAGGACGACGCTGGCGGCAAGGACGACGAGGGCGGTCGCGATCTTCACCCGCGCATCCTCGCGCGCCACCAAGAAATCCAGGCGTACCGAAGTTGCCCCCGGGATGGTCCCAGCGTCGTACGAGCCGGGCCTACGACGAGGCCGGTGCTTCGCCGAGCCAGGGCCGCAAGGCCGATGCGACATCCTCGGGCGAGCGCACCAGCACGGCCTGCATGCCCGCGGCCTGCGCGCCCTGCACGTTCGCCGGCAGGTCGTCGAAGAAGAGCACGCGCCCGGGGGGAAGGCCGATCGCGCGCGCCACGTGCTCGAACGCGGATCGCTCGGGCTTGCGCGTTCCCATGCGGTGCGAGACGAAGTGCGAGCGCAGGTGGACGAACGCCGGGGCGTACAGGCGCGACCAGTACGCGTGGTGCACCGCGTTGGTGTTCGAGAACAGGTATTGCGGAATGCGCGGCGCGAGCCTTTCCACGAGAGCGATCGTGGCCTCGATCGGTGGACCGAAGACGGCGTTCCAGCCATCTTCGAGGGCGGCATCGTCGAGCGCCACGCCGAGCTGCGCGCGCAGCGACTCGTAGTAGGCGGCCGAGTCGATCTCGCCGCGCTCGTGCGCCTGGTATTGCGCGCCATGCGAGAAGCGCGGCGCGAGCGTTTCCGGGGGCACGCCCGCGCGCTCGGCCCAGCGCGCGATCACGCGGCCGAAGTCGATCTCGACCAGGACGTTGCCCATGTCGTAGACGAGCGCATCGACGCGGGCGAGGTCTACTCGAGCGATCGCCACATGTACCAGCTTGCGACCGTGCACCACGGCGACCACGCGGCGGCGATGCGCCGCATGCGATTCCTGGTGATCGCCCGGCCGTTGTTGTAGTTGCGCTCCATGGCGCGCTGCAATCCCAGGTCGTCCACCGGCAGGACGTTGGGGCGGGCGAGCGAGAACATGAGGAACATCTCCGCGGTCCAGCGGCCGATGCCCTTCACCGCCACGAGCTCCTCGATGATCGCTTCGTCGTCCATCGCGTTCCAGCGCCGGGGTTTCACCTCGCCGCAGTGGAAGCGGCGCGCGAGGTCCTTCACGTAGGAAACCTTCTGGCCGGAGAAGCCGCACGCGCGCAGCGCCGCGGCGTCCCTGGCGACCACGTTGGCCGGCGTCACCTTGCCCACGCACTGCTCGAAGCGCGCCCAGATCGATTGGGCCGCCTTGACCGAGATCTGCTGGCCCACGATGGCACGCGCGAGGGCCTGGAATGCGTCGCCGCGAAGCCGGAAGTCGGCTTCGCGATGCTTGCGGACGAGCTCGCGCAGGACCGGGTCGACCCTGGCGAGGTGCTTCGTGGCCTCGGGCCAGTATTCCGGAGTCGTGCGCTTCGACGCGTCCAGCGGCTTCATCCGCTCGAACGGTCCACGGCCCGGGCAAGCGAAGTCGCGTTCATTTCTTCTCGCCTCCACGGCACTCCACCGGCAGCCACTTGGCCGGAATGTCGGTGCGGTTGTGCCCCTTCACTTCCATCTTGCCCGGCACGGCAACGTTGTTGCATAGCCAGGCGATGGGCACCTTGGGCTCGTCCTCCACTACCGCGGGCCTCAGGGTCACCTTGAGTCCCGTGAGCGCCTTGCTCGCGTTGTTGCCGAAGGTCACGTGGATGGCGCCGTGATCGACTTCAACCTCCTTCACCATCGATCCCACGATCTTGTCCTTCGCCGGAATGGCCGCCTCCTCGTTGTCCTTCGGGAGCTCGCCTGCGGTGGTCCAGTAGGCCTGCACGCCTTTCCTGGCGACGTCGGCCAGCTCGAGCCCTTCGCGCACCTGCTTCTTGAGCGCGGTGTCCTGCATGCCGGGAATGGCCATCGCGGCCAGGACCGCGACGACCGCGAGGATGAGGACCAGTTCGATCCAGGTGAAGCCGGCTTGGCGCATGTGGGGGGAAATGATACCGAACGGCGCGCGCCGGCCGCGGTCCATACGCGCATCGACCCGACGCCGAGGTAGGAATCCATGAACCAAGCGCCCAAGCACGCTCCCAAGATCCCCGCGACCAAGGTGCCGCCCGCGCAGGCAGCCCCTGACGAGGAGGAGAAGGAAGAACGCGCCATCGACGAGGCCATCGATGAGAGCTTCCCGGCGAGCGACCCCCCGGCCATCGCAAGCCCCGGCGGCACGGCGGCCGTGAAGCATCTCGAGGAGGAGGGCCGAGAGACGGCCGAGCCCGACGCCGACGGCAAGGACGACACGAAGGATCGCAGGAAGTAATCGGCGCGGGCGCGCGCCGCGTTGAGACGGCGTGCGCCTCTTCGCCCTCGGGTTCCTCGCCGGGACCCTGTACCTCCAGCACGCCGCCGAGCTGCCCGACGCGCGCTTCGCGCTGGGCGGGATTGCCGCGTCGCTGGGACTGGCGCTCGTGCGCGGCGCCGCAGGGCGCGTCATCCTTGGCGTCGTCGCGGGGACCCTCCTGGGCCTGGGCCTCGCCGCCTGGCGCGCCGAGGCGATTCTCACGGACGAGCTGCCGTTCGCGTTGGAAGGTGTCGACCTCGCCGTCGTGGGCATCGTGTCCGACCTTCCCGCGGTGCGCGACCGGGGCACGCGATTCTCCTTCGACGTGGAGAGCGTGGAAACCTCGGGGGCACGGGCCCCACGGCGCCTCGCGCTCACCTGGTTCGCGGATCGCGCAGGCGATGCGCGGGCTGCGCCGCCTCGCTTGCGCCCGGGCGAGCGCTGGTCGCTCACCGTGAGGCTCAAGCGCGTTCGCGGGCTCGCCAATCCGCACACCTTCGATTTCGAGCCGTGGGCGCTCGAGCGCGGCATACGTGCCACGGGTTACGTGCGCGCGCGTGCGGCGAACGCACGGTTGGAAACCATGGTTCCCGGTTGGCCCCAGAGCGTGCACCGCGCGCGCGATTCCGTACGCGAGGCGATGCGTGCGCACCTGGGCGAATCGCGGTATGGCGGCGTCCTGGTGGCGCTCGCGATCGGCGACCAGGACGCGATCGCACCGGCGCAATGGGACGTGTTCTGGCGCACCGGGATCGGGCACCTGATGAGCATTTCGGGGCTGCACGTCACCATGCTGGCTGCACTCGGTTTCGCGCTCGCCTTCGCCGCGTGGGTCCGCGTGCCGGCGCTCGCACTGAGGATTCCGGCGAGCAAGGTCGCGGTCGTTGCGGGCACCGGAGTCGCGCTGGCATACGCGCTGATGACGGGGTTCGCCGTGCCGGCGCAAAGGACCGTCGTGATGCTTGCGGCCGTGGCCGCGTGCGTGCTCGCCGCACGGCACGGCTCGGCCACCCGCGTGCTGGCCGTGGCCATGCTCGCCGTGTTGATTGCCGATCCCTGGTCGGTGCTCTCGGGCGGTTTCTGGCTTTCGTTCTGCGCCGTGGACGCGATCATCCACGCGATGTCGCTTCGCACCGTCAAACCGGGGAGGCTACGTGCTGCCGCGACCGAGCAGGCCGCGGTCACCGTGGTGATGCTCCCCCTCGTCATCGCCCTCTTCCAGGAGTATTCCCTGGTCGCCCCGCTCGCCAACGCCATCGCCATTCCCGTCGTCGGATGGGTCGTCGTGCCGCTGGCGCTCGCGGGCGCGTTCCTGGAAGCGGGCCTGGCGCTCGATGCGGCGCATGCGGCGCTTGGCGCGCTCATGGCGCCGCTCGAGGCGTTGGCCGCGTGGCCGCACGCGATGCTCGAGGCGCACGCGCCCGCGGGCTGGACCGTCGCGCTGGCCATGCTCGGCTGCGCCTGGCTGCTCGCGCCGCGCGGATTCCCGCTGCGCTCGCTCGGGCT
>CAMPHL010000138.1 GCA_946885905.1 uncultured Pseudomonadota bacterium
GGAGGAAAACGCACATGAAATCATTCGCATCGAAATTCAGGCTCGCCGGCGTCGCGCTGGTCGCCGTCTCGTCGGTCGCCATGGCGACCATCACGTTCGACCCGGTCACCGGCCTGGGCTTCGTTGGCAAAGGCGACGTCCAATATACGTTTGGCGGCATGAACAACGCCTGGGCACAAACCGTGTCGCCCAACGTGCGGTTCCGTGCCACCAGCTCGGAGGTCTCGGAGCAATCCTGGACTTGCCACAGATTCACGCCCGGAAACGGCAACGAGATCATCCAGGAAAGGGCGGTGACCACGACGACCGCTTCGGAGGGGGTGGTTACGACCATCGCGCGCATGAAGAACCAGTTCACGGGGTTCACGCTCGCAGGTTGGGACGGCAGCGTCACCACGAGCACGTCGACGGATGGGCCGGCGCTGAACAGCTGCCCGGCGCCCAACCTGAACAAGCCGGAGGAAGGTCCGTTCACGTTGCTCACCGAGGCGGGCGACCCGGTCGTTGTCTCCAGCAGCGAAGTGCTGGAGGTGAGCGCGGATGCGGGCGGGAGCTGGCGGCCCGCGCTCCAGGCGCCGTAAATCCCTCGCGCTTCCCCTTGGGGGTAGCGCTGGATAGGGCCGCGATGGCATCGCGGCCCTTTTTCTTGGTACGCCTTGCGTCTTCCGCGGATTACGCCGCAGCAATTCAGGCGTGCCCTCGGTATCATAGGGCGTCGCTAACGACTGCAATGACGGCGTGGCCTTCCGTAGCTTCGACCCCCGGCGCAGCATCCGTGCGCGCATGGCGCTGTCCTTCGGCGTGGCAGCGCTGGCCTTCGCGCTCTTCGCCGGCATATACATGGGCCAGCGCCAGGCCGATGAGCTCCGGGACCAGACCGGATCGACCTTGCGCCACTTCGCGTTCCTCGCCGGATCGGACATCGCACGCAGCATCGATGAACGCCATGACGACCTGGTGTTCGCGGCATCGTTGCGCAGCTTCCGCGAGGCCGTAGCCGACGAGGCCACCCTCATACGCCAGCGCGAGCACTTCAACGACCTGCAGCGCTGGCATCCGGAGTTCGTCTGGATGGGTTTCGCCGAACCCGGGGGTCGCGTGCTTTCGGCCACGGGGCGCATGCTCGAGGAATCGGATGTCTCCGGGCGCGACTGGTTCAAGGGCGCCAAGGCGGGCAGCTATTTCGGTGACGTGCACGACGAGGTTCTGTTGCGGGCGCTGCTGCCGCAGGCGCGGGGCCAGGCGATTCGCCTCATCGACGTGTCGAGCCCGGTCTTCGGCCTCGATGGCGTGCAGCGCGGGGTCATCGGGGCGCACCTGAGTGATGCGTGGCTGCGCGCGCGACTTGCCGCCATCAAGCGCGGCGCCCCGGCGTTGCAGTCGGTCGAGATCCTCCTCGTCGCTCGCGACGGCACGATGCTCGCTAGCTCGGAGTCCGAGGGCTTCCAAGGCGCTCCCGTTCGGGGCGAGTGGTTGGAAGCCTCGGCAGCCGGAGGCCACAGCGTGGCCGAGATGGAAGATGGCCGCCGCTTCCTCGCCGGTTATCACCGCATCGCGCCTCACGGCGACTTCGACGGCTTCGGCTGGCTCGTCGTGGCGCGCCAGGACGCGGCCATCGCGCTCGCGCCGGCGGCGCGCGCACGCAACGACACGATCGCCTTCCTCATCGCGCTGGGACTCGCCTTCGCGGCGCTCGGATGGTTCATCGCGGGTCGCATAGGGCGACCCCTCGAACGCATCACGCGCGCCGCAGAACGCCTGGGCGCAGGGCAGGGCACCGAAGTGCCGGAAGGCGGCCGCGCGGACGAGATCGGCGCGCTGGCCGGCGCGTTACGGCAACTCGTGGCGAGCCTGAAGCACGACGAGCACGTGATTCGCGCGCGCGAATCGGAGCTCAAGAACATCGTGGAAACGATGGTCGAGGGTCTGGCCATTTTCGATTCCAACGGCCACATCACCCTCGTGAACGCCGCGAGCGAGCGCATCCTCGGCGCCCCGCGCGAGACGATCGTGGGCCGCCACTTCACCGACGTGCCCTGGCGGCGCGAGGTCATGAGCTCGCACGATTCGCTTCCTCCCGCGCGACACCCTTTCGTGCGCCTGGCGGGAGGCGAAGAGCGCGTGCATCGGGAGGAGTTCGCCATCGTGAGTGCGGCGGGCGCTTCCCGCACGATCCAGGTGAACGCCGCACCCATTCGCGATGCCCATGGCGCCTTCGCGGGCATGGTGGCGACCTACGAGGATGTAACCGAGCGCCGCCTCGCCGAGGCGCGCGCCCGAGCGGCGCAGGAACGGCTGGACCGCGCCCTGGAAGGCTCGCGCGTCGCGCTCTTCGAGGTCGAGGTCCAGGGCGGGCGCGTCTTCCTCACCGAGAGCTGGTCGCTCATGCGCGGCGGTCTGGCGGTCGCCACGCAAACCACGTTGAGCGAGCTGGTCGAGCTCACGCACCCGGACGACCGCGATCGGGCTTGGGCCGCGGCCATGCAAACGCTTCGCGGCGAGCTGTCCGAATACGAGCAGGAGCACCGCGTCCGGACGTTGTCCGGCGACTACATCTGGATCATCTCGCGCGGGCGCGTGGTCGAGCGTGATGGTGCGGGTTCGGTAACACGCATCGCCGGGACCAATGTGGACGTGACCGAGCGCAAGCGAGCCGAGCAGCGCATCCACTACCTCAACACGCGTGACGCACTTACCGACCTTTCCAACCGGGCGCTCTTCGCGGATCGCCTCGAGCAGGCCGTCGAGGCGGCCGCGCGCCGGGCGAGCGGCCTCGCGCTCCTGTCCATCGGCCTCGACCGTTTCACCGCGATCAACGATTCGCTCGGGCGCGATTTCGGCGACGAGGTGATCAAGACGGTTGCGGGACGCATGACCGCGAGCATCGGCGTGGACGACGCGGTCGCGCGCCCCGGCGGCGACGAGTTCCTCGTGCTGCTCGAGCGGATCGACTCGCCCGAGAAGGCGCGCCGCGCGGCCGAGGCGATGCGCGCGGCGGTCTCCTCACCCATGCGAATCGGCGGGCGCGAGGCTGTCGTCACGATGAGCGTGGGCATCGCCATGTTCCCGGGCGACGGCGACAGCGCGGGCGTGCTGCTGCGCAATGCGGGCACCGCGCTCAACGTCGCCAAGCAATCCGGCGGCAACGGCGTGCACTTCTTCGCCTCGCACATGAACGTGGCCGCGCGGGCGCGCTTCGAGACCGAAACGGAGCTGCGGCGCGCGCTCGACCGCGACGAGTTCAGGTTGCATTTCCAGCCGCAGGTGGACCTCGCGACGGGCGTGGTGGTGAGTTGGGAGGCGCTGGTGCGATGGCAGCATCCGGAGCGGGGACTGGTGGCGCCGGGCGAGTTCCTTCCGATCGCCGAGGCGGCGGGCCTGATCGTGCCGCTGGGCGAGCAGGTCATGCTCAAGGCGTGCCGGCAGGCCGCCGCATGGAAGCAGGCGGGGCGCGCCGCGCGCACGGGCGTGAACGTGTCGGCGCAGCAATTCCGCCATCCCGGCTTCCTGAAGTCGGTGAGGGCGGCGTTCGCGACCACGGGTCTGGATCCACGCCTGCTCGAGCTCGAGATCGTGGAGAACGCCCTTGTCGGCCACGAGCCCACCGTCGATGCCGTCTTCGAGGCCTTGGGCAGCCTCGGCGTCGAGCTTGCCATCGACGACTTCGGGACCGGGTACTCGAGCCTTTCGTACCTGCAGCACCTGCCGATCGACACGGTGAAGATCGACCAGTCCTTCGTACGCGGCGTGCCCACGAGCCCCGAGGCTTGCGCCATCGTGAAAGCGGTGATCGCCATGGCGCACGGACTCGGGCTCGTAGTGGTGGCCGAGGGCATCGAAACGCAGGTGCAGCTCGAGTTCCTGCGGCAGGCCGGCTGCGATCGCGGCCAGGGCTATCTCTTCGGCCGCCCGGAGCCGGCGGAGCGCTGGTCGCTTCCGACGGGCAACGTGCTTCCCCTCAAGCGCCCGGATACGGGAACGGCCTAGTCTTCGTCTTCCCAGCGCTGCTGGGGAGGAAGTCGTTCGGGTTCGTCGAGCAAGGCCACGCGGATCGCGCGGCGGATGCGCGCCTCCGCGGCCTCTCGCTGGGAGGCGAAGCCCAGCGCCACGAAGGGAAGTGCGAGGGTCGCGAGCACCGTGAAGAGGGGCACGGCGAACTGCAGCGGCCCTTCCTGGGTCGCGATCGCCCACACGCTCGCCGCGACGGCGAGAGACATTCCGAGCGAGAGGAGCTGCAGTAATCGCTGCGTGCGCGGCGTGGGCGCGAAGCGAGCCTCCAGCGTCGCGCGCCCGTTTTCCTCACCCCAGCTCGTGGTGAAGGTCGTGGGGCCCGCAGGCCCGATTCGCTTCAGCGCCTCGTCCAGCCGCTCGCGCGATTGCGCGAGGCCATGGCGGCTCTCGAATCGCTCGGTGCGCGTTTGAACCAACGAGCGCGCGGCGCGCTTGAGCTCGGACACGAGGTCAGCGCGGCTTCACCCGCTCCCACATCGCTTCGGGGATGCGGTAGTCGGGATGGCTGCGACGGAATTCGGCGAGCGCGCGGTCCGCTTCGTCGTGGCGGCCTGCCTCGCGCAGGCGGGCGATGCGATCGAGCTCGCGCGCGGGATCCGCTTCGGCGGTCGCGCCGAGCTTGCGCGCGCCGGAAGGAGCGACATTGTCGGCGGCGGTTGCTTCGCGCTTCGAACGCAGTGCCGGGGCGGGTGCGGCAGGTTGCGGCGGCGTTGGCGTCGTCGCTGGTGTCGCAGGCAGGATCACCACCGGCGGCGCGGCTGGCGCGGGCGACTGCAGGACGATGGGTGCGTCGGCCGGGACCTTCGCCGTTTCCTTGCGCGTCTCCTCCGCGAAACTTCTCCGCGAAGGAGCTTCGGCTTCCTTGGCGAGCGGCTTCGCGGCCGGCTCGGCAGGCGTTGCCGCGCGCGCGCGCTCGGGCGCGGCCGCATCCTGGCGTGCGAGCGCCTTGGCATCGGGCGTCGCCTTTGCGCTCGATTGCGCGCGCGCCGAAGCCTGCGGCGCCGGCACCGGCTGCGCTTCCGGTTTCGGCTTCGCTTCCGGCCTCGCCTCCTCCTGCGGCGGAGGCTCGGCGGCCGGGGTCGGGTACTCCGAAGAGGAGGACGACGGCACGGAAGTCTCGACTCCAGGCTCCTCCATCTGCATGCGCAGCGACACGCCGATACCAAGCACCAGCACCGCGGCGATCGAAGTGGGCACCATCCAGTTCGAGCGCGGGCGCGATGCAACGGCGCGGCGCGAAGCGGCGAGGATAGTCTCGTCGATCGCGGCCGGCGGCTCCTCGCGCGGCAGCTCGCGGTAGCGGCGCGCCAGCTTGTCGTCGGAGTCAGTCATCGGCGATGGCCTCGCGCAGCTTGTTCATGGCGTAGCGAAGGCGGCTCTTCGCCGCCTCCTCATTCGCCCCGGTGGCCGCCGCGATCTCGGCGATCGAAAGCTCGGCCTCGTGATGGAGCAGGAATGCCTCGCGTTGCGCGAGCGGCAGGGCTGCGACCGCGGCGGCGAGCCGCTCCAGGGTCTCGCGCGCTTCTCCGATGCGGTGCGGCTCCGCGCTCGGGGGAGCGGAAGGCTCGGGCACCGCGCTGTCCTCGTCGTCGGTGGAGGCGACGATCGCGAGCCCGCGCGAGCGCCAGTGGTCCACCATCCGGTTGTGGGCCACGGTGTAGAGCCACGTCGTGAACTTCGCCTTCGGCTGGTAGCGCGCGCGCGCCTCGATCACCTTCATCCAGATGTCCTGGAAGAGCTCTTCGGCCTCGCCCCGGGCCTTCACCGATCGCAGCACGTAGCGGTAGAGCGGCCCCTTGTGCCGCGCATAGAGCCGCTCGAACGCCCCGGCGTCCCCGCTCCCGTAGGCGAGCATCAGCGCTTCGTCCGTCTCCCCCATCCCGCGGATTATGGCCCGTCACCCCGGGCGCCGCCGACGGCCCGGGCCCCAACCTCCTCAGCGCCAGGGATCGGGCGCGAACGCAGACGGGAAGGGGCGCGGATCACGCCGTTCGGCGTACGAGGGCCGCAGGACACCCTGCGCGACGAGGTTGCGATAGCTGTCGTAGTAGATCGTGATCGTTTCCTCCGGTTCGCGCGTGGCGCGGTCGAACTGCGTGTAATACGCCCGCGACTCTTCGCGGCGGCCATGGCCCGTCCCCAGCGGCGCGGAGGGCGCGGCGCGCGACTCGAGCTGCTTCCTGGAGAGCGAGCCGGCGGAATCAGCCTGGGCGGGCGCCTCCTTGCGCTCCGATTTCGGCCCCCAGCCGTCGAATGGCGCCGGCTCCGGAACGGGCTCATGGCGCGGCGCGCGGCGGAAGAGGGCGAGGCCGATCACGCCGACGTTGCCCGGACGGTCCGTGCGCGCGGCATACGAGTCGCCGAGCGACGTGAAGTAGAACGAGGCGACCTCGCCCAGGCTCTTGCGCCAGCCCTTGATGTCGAGGCGATCGCGCGCGCCGACGATGTAGCCGCCCTGCTGCGGCGAGGCCGTCTGCCCCGTGAGCACGTTTACGCCGTCGACCGAAACCACCGCGAGCAAGTCCTCACCCCGGCGGTTGCGAACCACGACCTGGTATTCGTTGCCGGGGTTTCCCACGACGTAGGCGCGTCCCTCATGCCAGGTGATGGGCAGCTCGCGACCGCTCGAGCGGTCGTAGACGGCCAAGTCGGCCATCCGTCCCACGGCGTGGGCGGAAAGGGCGAAAGCCGTGGCGAAGGCGGCGGCAAGGGCGTAGAGCTTTCTCATTCGTCTCTCCTGGGGGCCGGTCCGGAAGGGGGCCTGGAAGGTGAAACGTCGAAACCGGCAGGTCGGGTTACGCCGTTTACACCTGGAAACGAATCCGGAACTGCGCCTGGGGCGTTCTACCCCCAACGGATCACGTCCGGGAGGTTGCGATGATTCGATTCCTGCGCTTCGCCGCCGCGTTGATCGCGGCATCGGCCCTGTGGACCGCCCAGGCCCAGTAC
>CAMPHL010000139.1 GCA_946885905.1 uncultured Pseudomonadota bacterium
CTGGAGCAGCGGGTAGTCGTGGAAATTCGACTGCACCACCATTCCGTCCTTCACCGTGATCTCCTGGTGCAACGCGGCGGCGAGTCCGTCGAGGGTGCCGCCTTCCATCTGGGCCTCGATGCCGAGCGGGTTGATCGGGCGCCCGACGTCGACCGCGCAGATCGCCCGCAGGATGCGCACCTGCCCTTTCTTCGGCACCGCGACGTGGAACGCGTGCGCGGCGTATCCGCCGAAGGTGAAGTGGCACGCCAGCCCGATTCCCTCGCCGCTCGCCAGCTTGCGCCCCCAGCCGACAGCGTCGGCGACCTTGCGCAGCACGGCCGCCAGCCGCCCGGTGTCGAATTTCGGCCCGCCGTGGCCGGAGTAGTCGAGGGCCCGGGCGGCGCCGAGCATGCGCAGGCGCAGCTGCAACGCATCCTGCCCGGTCGCGTGCGCGACCTCGTCGATGAAGCTCTGCACCGCGAAGGCGTTCGCGTAATGCGCGGGCGCTCGCCATGACCCGCGCGCCATCCCCGAGCGCACGGCGAACCACTCGTACACGAGGTTCGGCACGCAGCCGTTCGGGAAGTCGTCCACGTAGATCTCGGCGGTATAGAGCTCCTCGGGCTTCATGCCCGGGCGGCGATGGTACTTCGTGGTGCTGGCGAGTCGGTGCGCCCACGCTTCCACGGCGCCGTCCTTCGCCACGCCGGCCGTGAGCCGATGGTGGCCCGAAGGCCGGAAGAAGTCCCACCGCATGTCGTCCTCGCGCGTCCACTGCAGCTTCACGGGTTTCTTCGCGGCCTGCGCGATGAGCGCCGCCTCGGCCACGTAATCGACCGTGAGCCGGCGGCCGAAGCCGCCCCCGGCGCGCAGGAACCGGACTTCCGTCTTGTCGCGCGGAAGGCCCGTGAGGTCGAGCAACAGCCGCGGGATGCTGCCCGGGCTCTGGGTCGAGGTCGCGACGTAGTTGCGGTCCGCCTCCAGGCGCACGTACGCGTTCTGCGGCTCGAGCGGCGCATGGCAGCCGTAGGGGACCTGGTAAGTCGCCTCCACCTTGCGGGCCGCGGCGGCGAGGGCCTGGTCGAAATCGCCCGCCGAGCGCACTACCTGTCCCTTGCCCTGGAGCAGCTCCGTGCATTGCCGGTCGAGCGCCTCGGTGCTTTCCTCGGCGAAGGGCCCCGGCTTCCACCTGATGCCGAGCGCCTCTCGCCCCTTGATCGCCGACCAGGTATCGGTCGCGACGACCGCGATGCCGGTGGCAAGGTTGCGCGTGATCGGGTCGCTCCCCTTCGGCCCCGGCACGACCACCACGTCGACCACGCCGGGCACCGCGCGCGCCGCCTTGTCGTCGAAACTCTCGAGCGTGCCCTCGAAGTACGGGCAGCGCGCCATCACCGCGACGTGCATCCCGTCTTCATAGGTATCGCTGCCGTACTTCGCGGCGCCCGTCACGATGTCGGCGGCGTCCGAGA
Organism: uncultured Pseudomonadota bacterium; assembly: GCA_946885905.1. The sequence continues at coordinate 1,455 of CAMPHL010000139.1, forward strand.
CTTTCCGCGACGTTCCGACGATGCGGAAATCCTTCGGCGACTTGAGCGGCGCGGGCTTGTCGGGAGGCGGCAGCCTGGCCGCGTCGGCGGACAGCTCGGCGTACGTGGTGGAACGGCCGTCTGGATGGATGACCCGGCCTTCCCGCGTCGAAAGCCCGGCGGCGGCGGTGTCCCAGCGCTTCGCGGCTGCAGCCACGAGCAATGCGCGGACGTCCGCTCCGAACCGGCGATGGTCGCCCCATGCTTCGGTGATCGACGTGCTGCCCCCCGCGCCCTGCGGCCCGTACTTGAACGCCGGGCGGTTGTCGACCATGTGGATTCCCAGCGGCATCTGGACGACGGTCACGTCTTCCCAACGCACGTCGAGCTCCTCGGCGATCAGCATCGGCAGCGACGTGCGCACGCCCTGCCCGATCTCGGTCTGCCGGCAGCCGACGAAGAAGCGGTTGTCCGGTGCGATCCGCACGAAGTAGCCCAACTGCGTGCCCGATTCCCCGGCCCGGGCTTCGGGGTGCGTGCCGATGACCAGCCCGCCCGCGGCGGTGAACGAAAGCTTCAGGAACGTGCGCCGGTCCATGGTCGCGTTCATGCCTTCCCTCCCATGGCTTTCGCGGCGCGCGCGATCGCCTTGCGCACGCGCGGGTAGGTGCCGCAGCGGCACAGGTTGGTGATGCCGTCGATGTCCGCGCGCTTCGGTTCGCGCGCCTTCCCGAGTAACGCGACGGCCGCCATGATCTGCCCCGCCTGGCAATACCCGCATTGGGCGACGTCCTCGTCGATCCAGGCCTGCTGCACGGGATGCAGCTTCGCGCCCTTCGCCAATCCCTCGATGGTCGTGACCGATTTCCCCGCGAGCGCCGACATCGGCACCGAGCAGGAGCGGGCGGCTTCTCCATCGATATGGACGGTGCATGCGCCGCAAAGCCCGGCGCCGCAACCGTACTTGGTGCCGGTGAGCCGCAGGCCATCGCGCAGGTGCCAGAGCAGCGGCTTGTCGGGGTCGCCGCGGTATTCCGACGAGTGCCCGTTGATGCGGAACGTGATCTTCTCTTCGGCCATCTCTCCCCCTCGATTGTTGGAATGCCCCGAACGTGACCGTAGGCCCGGCGCGGGGCGCAAGACGACCGGATTGCGACGAAACGCCGTTTCGGGGGAACCAACGGCGCCCGCTGGTTACAATTCATGACCATGAACGACATCGCCCCCGAGATCTTCAAGGCTTACGACGTCCGCGGCATCGTCGACAAGAGCCTCACCGAATCCGCCGCCGAACAGATCGGTCGCGCCCTGGGCACGCTGGGTGCCCGCAGGAACGTGAAGAAGTTCGTGGTCGGCCGCGACGGCCGGCTCTCGGGCCCCCGGCTCGCGGCAGCGCTCACGCGCGGCCTCAACGCCGCCGGCATGGATGTCGTGGACATCGGCGTGGTCGCCACACCCATGGTGTATTTCGCCACCTACCACTTCGATACGGGCAGCGGCGTCATGGTCACGGGCAGCCACAATCCGCCCGAGTACAACGGCTTGAAGATGATGGTGGCCGGCGACACGCTCTCGGGGGAGACGATCCAGGAGCTGCGCAAGCTGATCGAGGGCGGCCAGCTCGCCGCGGCGGCCAGGGCGGGGACCCAATCCACGGCCGACATCCGCGAGGCCTACCTCACCCGCATCACCTCGGACGTGAAGCTCGCCCGCGGGATGACGGTCGCGGTCGATTGCGGCAACGGCTCGCCGGGATCGATCGCCCCGGAGCTCTACAAGCGCCTCGGCTGCGAGGTGATCGAGCTCTTCTGCGACGTGGACGGCACTTTCCCCAACCACCATCCCGATCCTTCCAAGCCGGAGAACCTCGAGGACCTGATCCGGACCCTGAAGTCGAGCAACGCCGAAGTGGGCCTCGCCTTCGACGGCGACGGCGACCGCCTGGGCGTGGTGACCAGGAACGGAAAGATCATCTTCCCCGACCGGCAATTGATGCTCTTCGCGGCGGATGTATTGGGACGCAACCCGGGCGCCGAGGTGATCTTCGACGTGAAGTGCACGCGCAACCTCTTCCCCTGGATTCGCCGGCACGGCGGCAAGCCCCTCCTCTGGAAGACCGGGCACTCCCTCATCAAGTCGAAGCTGCGCGAGACGGGCGCCCCGCTCGCGGGCGAAATGAGCGGCCACGTGTTCTTCAAGGACCGCTGGTACGGTTTCGACGACGGGCTCTACGCCGGCGCCCGCTTGCTCGAGCTGCTGTCGCGCAGCGACGAGCCCACGAAGCTGCTGGAGGCGCTGCCCGACTCGATCTCCACGCCCGAGCTCAACGTGGCGCTCGAGAAGGAAGGCGACAACCACAAGCTCATCGCCCAGCTGCAGAAGAGCGCGAAGTTCGACGGAGCCACCGAGGTGAACACCATCGACGGCCTGCGCGTCGAGTACCCGGACGGCTTCGGCCTCATCCGTGCCTCGAACACGACGCCCGTGCTGGTGCTGCGCTTCGAGGGCGACACCGAAACCGCCATCGCCCGCATCAAGGGCGACTTCAAGCGCGTGCTCCTTTCGGCCAAGCCCGACGCGCGCATGCCGTTCTAGTCCCCTCGGCGCGGCAAAAAAAAAACATATCTCGAAACAGGGAGATACGGCGCCCACGCGGCAATTCAGCGGGGGGCCTTGAAACGCCGCTGCGCGAACCCTAGATCGGCCACATGAGGGGCCGCCTCCCGCGGCCGAAAAGGAGAACCCATCATGTTTCCGTCGCTGACGACCTACTCCGGCGACCTGTTCGCCGAATTCGACGCCATGCAGCGCCAGCTGAACCAGTTGTTCGGCACGGCCGATTGGCCCAGCAGCATCCGCGCGACCGCCCGCGGCGCGTTTCCCACGCTCAACATGGGAACGACCGAGGACGCGGTCGAGATCTACGCCTTCGCCCCGGGACTCGACCCGGCCAAGCTCGACGTCACCATCGAGAAAGGCCTGCTCACCATCTCGGGCGAGCGCAAGTCCGACACGCCGCGCGCCTCGGGCGAGGCCACCTTTTACGCCGAGGAGCGCTTCGAGGGCGCCTTCAGGCGCGTGGTGAGCCTGCCCGACGAAGTGGAGCCCTCGCGCATCGAGGCCACCTACCGTGACGGCGTGCTTCGCATCGTGGTGCCCAAGCGCGAAACGATGAAGCCGCGCCGCATCGAGGTGAAGGAAATGGAAAAACTGGAGCACAAATGACCGGAGGACTCGACATGGACATGAACCCGAAGGGCCTCGAACGCGGGGCCGGCGAGACTCGCCAGGCGGCGCCGCTCGTGCCGCCCGTGGACATCTGGGAAGACGCCGAGGGCATCGTGCTGAAGGCCGACCTGCCCGGCGTGGGCAAGGACGGACTGGAGGTGGGCGTCGACGGCGGCACGCTTACCATCGAAGGCAACGTGAGCCTGGGTGAATCGGCGAAGCTGCGCGACGTGTACGCCGAGGTGCGCGTGGCCCGCTACCGCCGCAGCTTCGTGCTCGGGCCGGATCTCGACTCCGAAAAGATCGCGGCGAGCATGAAGAATGGCGTGCTCGAGCTTCGCATTCCGAAGCGCGAGGCCGCCAAGCCGCGGCGCGTGCCCGTCAAGGTCGCGTAACGCCCGCTCCGGCGCACCGCCATGGGGACGGGTCGATGAACCCGTCCCCTCGATTCCCTGTCTGCCGGGAATGGCCTCCCGCGACGGCAAGGCGGCCTTGGCGCCGCCGATCGAACCGATGCTCGCGAAGATCGCCGCGGAGATTCCCGCCGGCGACTTCCTCTACGAGCCCAAGTGGGACGGATTCCGCGCGATCGTCTTCCGCGACGACGATGTCTTCATCCAGAGTCGCGACCTGCGTCCGTTCGACCGGTACTTTCCGGACCTGCACGCGCTCTTCCGTGAACGGCTTGCGCCGGGCAGCGTGGTCGACGGCGAGATCGTGATCGCCACGCCGGGCGGGCTCGACTTCGACGCGCTGCAGATGCGCCTGCACCCGGCCGCCTCGCGCGTCGAGAAGCTCGCGCGCGAGACGCCTGCGTCGTTCGTGGCGTTCGACCTCCTCGCCAGGGATGGAAAGGACTTGCGTGCGCAGCCGCTCGCGGAACGCCGGCGCGAGCTGGAAGCGTTCCTCTCCCACGCCTCCCCGCCCCTGTATCTCACGCCCGCCACGACCGATCGCGCGGTGGCGCTGCAATGGCTCGAGCGCTTCGAAGGCGCCGGGCTCGATGGCGTGATCGCCAAGCCGATCGCTGCCCCCTACCAGTCCGGCAAGCGCGCGATGCTCAAGATCAAGCACGCCCGCACCGCCGAATGCGTGGTCGCGGGCTTCCGCTGGCACAAGGAAGGCAAGGGGCTCGTGGGGTCGCTCCTCCTCGGCCTCTACGACGACGCCGGGGTCCTGCACCACGTGGGCGTGACTTCCTCTTTCACCATGGCGCGCCGGCGCGAGCTTGCGCAGGAGCTGGAGCCGTTGCGCAGGAACGCGATGGCGAAGCACCCGTGGCGGGATTGGGCCAACGCGATGGACGAATCGAAGCGCATGCCGGGCGCGCAAAGCCGCTGGAGCGCGGGCAAGGACCTGTCGTGGGAGCCCTTGCGCATCGAGCGGGTCTGCGAGGTGAAGTACGACCACCTGCAGGGAGACCGCTTCCGCCATGCAGCGACGTTCCTGCGCTGGCGGCCCGACAAGCCGCCGTCGGATTGCCGCTACGACCAGCTCGAGGTCGCTACGCCCTTCAGGTTCGAGGCCGTGTTCCGCGAGCCTCCGGCCGAGCCGAGACTTCCCAATGCTCGGTCGTGGTGACCAGCAAATCGGCTGCGCGTTCGGGATCGCGCCTGCGGTAATACTCGTCGAGCTCGCGTGACCGCGCCTTGGGCGTAAAGGCGAGGCCGACGATCTTCCTGCGGACGAAGATCATCGAGTCGGCCCGGACCCCGACTCCGTCCAGCACGTCGAGGAGTCGAATGCCTTCCACGATGATCGGCCGGGCCGCGATCGCGATGGCGTTGGAAAGACACGCCATGTTCAGGTGCCCGAGGTAATCGGCGTCCGGATCGCCGTCGAGGCCGAGGTCGGCTCGTATGATCTGGCCACCGCCAAGGACGGCGCGAATTTCATCGGCGAGGCGGCTCTTGCCCGCACCGCTGTCGCCATCCACGCCAATGATCCTCGCCTCCAACATCGGGCCTGGATCGATATGGACCGGCTCCCTGGTGTATTCGATGTTCACGGCGCCAACCCTTGGCGGTCGTCACAGGGCGCAACGTAGCATTCGGGCTGGCGACTTCGAAGCCCCGCACCGCTACAGATGCAAGGGACGGGGTCCCTGCCCGACCCCAACTTCGTTCCGCAGTGGCGCGCTCATGGCCACGACGCGCGTGACTCGGAGGCAGCAACCCGGGCAAGGTATGGATTGGCCACGTGTTCCGCGCCGCTTGCGCCGCTTACGGATGCAACACTTCTGCC
>CAMPHL010000140.1 GCA_946885905.1 uncultured Pseudomonadota bacterium
GCCGGCAGCACGCTTCGCTCGCTGTTCGTCTGACTGCGGCATGCCCGAAGGTCCGAAGAAGAACATCCTGGAGCCTCGCCCCGTCCGTTGATGGCCGAGCCAATCGCCCGCCGCGCCGAGAAGCTGCGCCGTGAGATCGAGCGCCACCTGCGCCTCTACCATGTTGAGGACAACCCCGAGATCTCCGACGCGGAGTACGACCAGCTCTTCAACGAGCTGGTGAAGCTGGAGCAGGAGCATCCGGAGCTCCAGACGCCCGATTCCCCGACGCAGCGGGTTGGCGCGAAGCCCGCGGAAGGATTCGCGCCGGTTCGCCACCGCGTGCCCATGCTCTCGCTCGCCAACGCCTTCGACGACGAGGACATCGAGAGTTTCGACCGGCGCGTGCGCGAGGGGCTCGACCGCGACGAAGTGGAGTACGCCTGCGAGCTCAAGTTCGACGGGCTCGCGGTCACGCTCACCTACGAGCAGGGCCTCTTCACCCGGGGGGCGACCCGGGGCGACGGCATGGTCGGCGAGGACGTCACGAACAACCTCAAGACCATCCACTCGATCCCGCTGCGCCTCGACTTGAAGAAGCAGCCGCAGCTGCTCGAGGTCCGCGGGGAGGTGCTGATGATGCGCAAGGACTTCGAGGCGGTGAACAGGCGCGCGCTCGAAGCGGGCGAGAAGACCTTCGTGAACCCGCGCAACGCCGCCGCCGGAGGCCTTCGCCAGCTCGATCCGCGGCTCACCGCGAAGCGCAAGCTCTCGTTCTTCGCGTACGGGGTCGGGGCCGTGGACGGGTGGAGCGTGCCGGCCACGCACTCGGAGCTGCTCGACGCGTTGGGCGAGATGGGCTTTCCGGTGTCGAGGGATCGCCGCACCGCGAAGGGCGCCGGGGGCCTGCTCGAGTTCTACCGCGATATGGCGGACAAACGCGCGAAGCTCGCCTACGACATCGACGGCGTGGTGTACAAGGTCAACGCCTTCGCCGAGCAGAACCACCTGGGCTACGTCTCGCGCGCCCCGCGCTTCGCGATCGCGCACAAGTATCCGGCGGAGGAGGCGACCACCGAGCTCCTCGAGATCGACTTCCAGGTCGGCCGCACCGGCGCGATCACGCCGGTGGCGCGCCTGAAACCGGTCTTCGTCGGCGGTACGACGGTCACCAACGCCACGCTGCACAACGAGGACGAGATCCGCCGCAAGGACATCTGGAAGGGCGACATGGTCGTCGTCCGCCGCGCCGGAGACGTGATTCCGGAAGTCGCGCGCGTGCAGCAGAAGGGGCCGCGCCACACGCCTTTCAGGATGCCGCGCAAGTGTCCCGTGTGCGGCTCGGCGGTGACGCGCTCCGAGGACGAAGCCGTCGCGCGCTGCACCGGGGGGCTTTTCTGCGCCGCGCAGCGCAAGCAGTCGCTGCTGCACTTCGCCGGCCGCCGCGCCATGGACATCGAGGGCCTGGGCGACAAGCTCGTGGACCAGCTCGTCGACGGCGGCATCGTGCGCACGCCGGCGGACCTGTACAAGCTTGGCGTTGCCAACCTGGCGGCCCTCGAGCGCATGGCGGAGAAGTCCGCGGCCAACGTCTACGCGGCGATCGAGAAGAGCAAGGACACCACCCTCGCCCGGTTCGTCTACGCCCTGGGCATCCGCAACGTGGGCGAAGTCACGGCGAAGGACCTCGCCTCGCACTTCGGCTCGATCGATCCGATCATGGATGCGAGCGTCGAGCAGCTGCGGGAAGTCGCCGACGTCGGCCCCGTGGTCGCCGAGTCGATCGCGGCCTTTTTCCGCGAGCCGCACAACCGCGAGGTGGTCGAGCAGCTCCGCGCCGCGGGGGTGAGGTGGACCGAGGGCGCGCGCGCGAAGAAGGCGGCCTCGGGCGCCTTCGCGGGTAAAATCGTCGTCCTCACCGGCACGCTTTCCTCCATGGGCCGCGACGATGCGAAGGAACGCATCGAGGCGGCCGGCGGCAAGGTGACGGGATCGGTCTCGAAGAAGACCGACTACGTGGTCGCAGGAGCCGAGGCCGGTTCGAAGCTCGATCGCGCGACGGAACTCGGCGTCACGGTGCTGGACGAAGACGAGTTCCTCGAGATGTTGGGCAATAATTGACCCCCACCCCGAGCAAATTCAAATGACGAAAGCCGCGCACACGAAGGTCACCAAGGCCGTGTTTCCCGTCGCCGGGCTGGGCACTCGCTTCCTGCCCGCGACCAAGGCCTCTCCCAAGGAGATGCTGCCGATCGTGGACCGGCCGCTCATCCAGTACGCCGCCGAGGAAGCGCTCGCCGCCGGCATCACCGACCTCATCTTCATCACCGGGCGGGGCAAGCGCGCGATCGAGGACCACTTCGACAAGGCCTACGAGCTCGAAGCGGAGCTCCAGGCACACGGCAAGAACAAGCTGCTGAAGGAGATCCGCGGGTTGCTGCCCGAAGGCGTGTCCTGCTCCTTCACGCGCCAGTCCGAGGCGCTGGGGCTGGGCCACGCCGTGCTCTGCGCGCAGCACCTCGTGGGCGACCAGCCATTCGCCGTGATCCTCGCCGACGACCTCATCGACGCCGAGGTGCCGGTATTGAAGCAGATGGCGCAGGTGCATGCCGAGCGCGGCGGAAGCGTCATCGCCGTGCAGGACGTGCCCAGGGCCGACACCTGCTTCTACGGCATCGCATCCACCACCGAGCAAGTCGCCAAGGGCGTGCAGAAGATGTCGGCGATAGTGGAAAAACCCAAGGCCGAGGAGGCGCCTTCGACGCTCGCCGTCGTGGGCCGCTACATCCTCTCGCCGCGAATCTTCCACTACCTCTCCAACCTGCGTCCCGGCGCGGGACGCGAGATCCAGCTCACCGACGCGATCGGGCGGCTGTTGCGCGACGAGGCCGTGTACGCCTACGAGTTCAGCGGCAAGCGCTACGACTGCGGCTCGAAGCTCGGCTACCTGCAGGCCACGGTGAACTACGCGCTCAAGCACCCCGAGCTCGCCTCCGAATTCAGGAGCTTCCTGGGCACGCTCGGGATCGCCGGGAAGAAGGCGTGAAGGGTCCGGACGAAGCGATGCGCCTGCTCAGGGAGGCGGAGCTCCTCTGCCCGCCGGAGCAGGTCGAGCGCGAGGTCGAGCGGATGGCCGCGGAGATCACGCGCGCGCTCGGGGGCGACTTCCCGGTCGTGCTCTCGGTCATGGGCGGCGCCGCGGTCTTCACCGGCAGGCTCCTGCCGCGCCTGCTCTTCCCGCTGGAGTTCGGCGCGATCGAGGTCACGCGCTACAACAACGACATCCAGGGGCGCGAGATCACCTGGCGGCTGCCCCCCCGCGACAACGTGCGCGGCCGCACCGTCCTCGTGCTGGACGACATCCTCGACGAGGGCATCACGCTCGCCGCCATCCGCAAGCGCCTGCTGGAGATGGGCGCGGTCAAGGTCTACAGCGCGGTGTTCGCCGACAAGGCGATCGGGCGCGACAAGCCGGTGAAGGCGGACTTCGTCGGCGTGACCGTTCCCAACCGCTACGTCTTCGGCTTCGGCATGGACGCCTACGGGCTGTGGCGCAACCTGCCGGCGATCTACGCCTTGAAGGACTCATGATCGCCATCATCGGGGGCTCCGGCCTCTACCACCTCGACAACCTGGTGGTCACCACGCGCCGCATCGTCCGCACGCCCTACGGCGAGCCGGCCGGACCGCTCATGTTCGGGCGCATCGACGGGCACGAGGCGGTGTTCCTCGCCCGCCACGGGTACGGCCACACGCTGGCACCCCACGAGGTGAACTACCGCGCCAACCTCTGGGCGCTGCAGGCCCAGGGCGTGACGCGCGTGATCGCGGTGGCCACCGTGGGCGGCATCGCGCCGGGCCTGGGCGCGGGCAGCATCGCCTTGCCCGACCAGATCATCGACTACACCTGGGGCCGTCCCTCGACCTATTTCGAGGGCTCCGAGCAGCCGGTCACGCACATCGACTTCACCCACCCCTACGACGAGGAGACGCGCCAGCTGCTGATCTCGGCGGCGAAAGCGGTCGGCGTTCCGCTGCACGTGGGTGGCGCCTACGCCGCCGTGCAAGGTCCGCGCCTGGAGACCAAGGCCGAGATCGACCGCCTGGATCGCGACGGGGCGACGATGGTGGGCATGACCGGCATGCCCGAGGCGGCGCTCGCGCGGGAATTGAAACTGCGCTACGCCGCCCTCACCGTGGTGGTGAACCCGGCCGCGGGCCGCGGCAGCAGCGCGAAGTCGGTGTCGCTGGAGGACATCGGGCGCGTGGTCGAGGAGACGATGGCGAAAGTACGGTTGATCGTGACGAAGGCCGTGGAGGGGCACCATGCCGGCGCGTGAGGTGCTCCGCATGGGCCATCCCGTCCTGCGCGAGAAGGCGAAGCCGATCGAGAAGCTCGGGACGCCGGAGTTGCGCGCGCTCGTCGCGGACATGAAGGACACCATGGCGGCGAAGAACGGCGCCGGCCTCGCGGCCCCGCAGATCGGGGTTTCCCAGCGGGTGGTGATCTTCGGCGTCGACAAGAACCCGCGCTACCCGGATGCCGAGGAAGTGCCGTTCACCGTGCTGGTGAACCCGAAGATCACGCTGCTCACGCGGGAGGTCGAGAGCGACTGGGAGGGGTGCCTCTCGGTGCCGGGCCTGCGGGGCGTGGTGCCGCGCTACACGAAGCTGCGCTACACCGGCACGGACGAGGAGGGCAATGCGATCGACCGCGTCGCGGAAGGATTCCACGCGCGCGTTGTCCAACACGAGTGCGACCACCTGGACGGCATCCTCTATCCCCAGCGCATGCAGGACATGACCCACTTCGGCTTCACCAAGGAGCTCTTCCCCGACGAGGAGATCGCCGATGACTGACATCGATCACACCAGCGGCCGCCCGGTCAGCACCACGGGCCTGCACATCCTTTACATCCTCCACGCGATTTCGCCCTTCACGCTGTGGTCGCTGTCGCTGGTGGCGGTGATCATGGGCGCGTTCATGCGCGACTCGGACCGCGGCACGTACCTCGAGAGCCATTACTCGTGGCTGCTGCGCACCTTCCTGTGGGGCCTGCTCTGGCTGGTGATCGGCACGACGATCTTCGTGATCACCGTCGTGGGGATCCTCCTGCTCTGGGCGCTCTGGGGCCTGCTCACGATCTGGTATCTCTACCGGGTGATCCGCGGCTGGCTGCGCCTGAACGAGGGCAGGCCGGCTCCGTATTGACGGGTCAGCCGAAAGCGTCGGCGAACCACTTCGCCGCCTCCGCCTTGGATTGCCGGTCCACGGCCGCGTCGTAGCGCAGCGGCAGGTTGTACTTTTCGCCCCGCTCGGTGGCCGCCGGGTTGGTGAAGGCGTGCACGGCCCCCGCGTAATTCACCAACTTGTAGGTGACTCCCGCCGCATCCATCTCCTGCTTGAACGCGGTGATCGATTCGGGCTTCACGAACGGATCGTCGGCGCCGTTCAGCACCAGGACCTTGCCCTTGATTTGCCCCGCCTTCGCCGGCGCGCCCGCCGCGAGGTTGGCCGCATGGAAGGTGGCCACGGCCTCGAGGTCGGCCCCGGCGCGGGCCATGGCGAGCGCGATGGCTCCGCCCATGCAGTAGCCCGCGGCCCCGAGCCTGGCCGTATCGACCGTCGCATGGCGGCTCAGCTCCTCCAGGGCGGCGTCGAACCGGGTCTTCACCAGCCCCTCGGTGCCGAAAAGCCCGTTCATCAGGCCGCCGGCGTCGGTAGGGTTGTCCGCGGTCTTGCCGGCATACAGGTCGGCCACGAACGCGGTGTAGCCCAGGCCGGCGAGGTAGCGGGCCTCGTCGCGCGCGTGCGGGGTGATGCCCCACCACTCATGCAGAACGACGATCCCCGGCCGCTTGCCCTGCCTCGCCTCGTCGAAGGTCACGAAGCCCTGCAGCGCCGCGCCGCCGGCATCCTTGTAAGTGACCGGCACTTCGGTGATATTGGCCATCCTTGCATCCTCCTCGGTCGGTTTCCCCAATGATACGACTCGTCGCGATCTCGCTTTCCATCGCCTGCGCGGCATGCGGTGGCGGCGAGGCTCCGCAGTCGAAGGCGCCATCGGGTCCGGCGCCGCTCACGGTGACGATCGGCGTCGCGGGACCGCTCACGGGGGGCATCGCGCACCAGGGCAAGGACGACGAGAACGGGGTCGCGCTCGCCATCGAGCAGGCCAACGCGAAGAAGCTCGTGATCGGCGGGCGGCCCGTGACCTTCCGGATGATGAGCGAGGACGACCAGGGCGATCCCAAGGTAGGGACGCTGGTGGCGCAGAAATTCGTGGACGCCAGGGTGGCCGCGGTGATCGGACATCTCAACTCCGGCGTGACCATCCCGGCTTCGGAAATCTACGCGAAGGCGGGCATACCGGTGATCTCCGGCTCGGCGACGAATCCCGCCCTCACCGAGCGCGGATTGCATGGCGTGTTCCGCACCGTCGGCCGCGACGACCAGCAGGGCCCGGCGATCGCGGCCTACATCGCCTCGGAGATGAAGGGCGGCAGGGCCGCCATCGTCGACGACAAGACCGCCTATGGCGAGGGGCTCGCGATGGAAGTGGAGCGCGCGCTGAAGTCCGCGGGCATCGCGATCGTGGCGCGCGAGCGCACCACCGACAAGGAAACCGATTTCAAGGCGATCCTCACGCGCATCAAGCAGAAGAACGCCGACGTCGTCTTCCACGGCGGCATGGATGCGACCGGGGGCCTGCTGCTCAAGCAGGCGCGCGAGCTGGGCATCAAGGCGCAGTTCACCTTCGGCGACGGCGCGTGCACCGACGAGATGGCGCAGCTCGCGGGGCCCGCCGGCGAGGGCCTCGCCTGCTCGCAGGCGGGACGGCCTGCCGCGGCGGCAACAAAGGAAATCCCCCACGCGTACAACGCGAAGTACCGCGCGCCGAAGCTCTCTGAGCC
>CAMPHL010000141.1 GCA_946885905.1 uncultured Pseudomonadota bacterium
GGCATGGGACTGCGCCAGGCGCCCGATCGCGCGAAAGACTTCCTGCATCGCGGGGGCCTGCCCCAGGATCTCGGGCGCTTGCGTCTCGGCCGCCGGCGCCGCCTCCACGCTCGTGCGCCGGCTTTCGTCGAGCGCGCGGCGAACGAGCTCGACCGCATGGTCGACGTCGAAAGGCTTGGGAAGGTACTCGAACGCTCCTCCCTGGAAGGCCGCCACCGCGCTCTCGAGGTCGGAGTAGGCGGTCATGATGATCACGGGTGTCGAGGGCAGCCTGGCCTTCAACTGCTGCATGAACTCCAGCCCCGAAAGGCCCGGCATCCGGATATCGCTCACGACGACCTGCGGCGGATCCTCCGGCAGCGAGTCGAGCGCTTCCCTGGCGGCGCCGAAGGACTTGTGCGCAATGCCCTCGCGCGAGAGCGCCTTCTCGAACACCCAGCGTATCGAGCGGTCGTCGTCGATGATCCAGACCGGATTCATGCTGCCGTTTCCCTCACCGGCAGCAGGATGGTGAAGCGCGTGTGCCCGGGTTCGCTCTCGAATTCTATGAGTCCCTGGTGCTGCGCGACGAAGCTCTGCGCGAGCGACAGGCCGAGGCCCGTGCCGCCCTCGCGGCCGCTCACCAGCGGATAGAAGATGCGCTCGGCAAGGCCGGGCGGCACGCCGGGTCCGTCGTCCTCGACCGACACCGCGATGGCGTGGCGGTAGCGCATGCGGGCGATCGTCACCTGTCGCGCGATGCGCGTGCTCATGCGGATCTCGCCCTTCCCGGCCATGGCCTGCGCGGCGTTGCGCGCCACGTTGAGGATCGCCTGGATGAGCTGCTCCTTGTCGCCGGTGAGGTCGGGAAGGCTCGTGTCGTAGTCGCGCCTCGCCTCGAGGTTGGGGAATTCGGCCGTAACCAGGGTGCGCACGCGTTCCATCACCTCGTGGATGTTGATCGGCTCCACGCGCGGCAGGCGCACGGGCGTGAGCATGCGGTTGAGCAACGACTGCAGGCGGTCGACTTCCTTCACGATCACCTGGGTGAACTCGCGCTGCTCTTCGCCGAGCTCGCTCTCGAGGAGCTGTGCAGCGCCGCGGATGCCGCCCAGGGGGTTCTTGATCTCGTGGGCCAGGTTGCGGATGAGCTCGCGGTTGGCTTCCTGCTGCTCCTGGATGCGCGACTCGCGCTCGATCTTCAGTTGCTGGTCGAGCTCGCGCAGCTCGAGCACCAGCGCCGGCGGCGCGTCGGCCGGTGCCACGTACGCGCCCTCGAACGGGCTCACGACGCAGTGCACGTGGATGGGCTCGCCGTTCAACTCGAGCACCATGTCGTTCTCGTTGAAGCCCGCCTGCGCCTCGACCGCGTTGCGCAGGCGCTCGAGGAAGGGCGCCCCGGCGGGAAGCGCGCGACCGACCTGTGCACCGATCAGGTGCTTTCGGCCCTGCGCGAACATCGTCTCAGCGGCGGGGTTGGCGTAGGTCACGTTCAGTTCCTCGTCGAGCATCAGCACGGCGGTCGAGAGCAGCTCGAGCCCCGGATACGGGATCACGGCCAGCACGGCGAGGACGCAGCAAAAGGCGCGCCAGCCAGGAAGGCCGGCGCGGTGGCGAAGGGATGCCGGAAGGGGGGACTGCTCGAGGCTAGGGCTTGAGCGCGCCGAGCTCTTTCTTCAGCGCCTCGATGTTCTTCTCGTGCTCGGCGACGGTGGCCTGCAGGCCGCGGATGCGGCCGGATGCCTTGTCCACTGCATTGCGCATCTCGAGCAGTTGCGAGGCCGAGGGCGACTCGGCCGACTGCGCCGCGCGCACCGCAGCGATGAGTTGCGGATTCTGCTGTTCCTGGGCGAGCGAGGCGCGCGCCTTCGTGAGCGACCCCTCTTCCTGCGAGAGCTCCTCTTCCAGGATCCTGCGCCGGTCCTCGTCGCGCTTCCTCTGCACCGAAGGCGCCACGGAAGCGAGCGTGGTCGCGCGCGAAGATACCGGTGTCACGACCGCGACCGCGGGACGCGCGGAGGCGGCCATCGTCTCGACCCGGCCATTGCCCTGCGTCGTTTCCAGCTTCTCCGCCACGGGTTGCGGTGAGGCCACCGGCTGCGGCCTGAGGGTTCCCGCGGGAGTGCCCGGAATCGTGGTGAGCGGCTCGAGCTCCATCGCCACCGCACCCTTCATCGGCTTGTTCGTATAGGTGACGCGCCCGTTCTCGTCGACGTGCTTGTAGATCATCGATTGGGCGAACGCCGTAGCGCTCGCCATGAAGGCGATGCTCGCGACCCAGACGGTCTTCATGCCGTGCTCCCTTTCGCGACAGCGGAAGGGAAGGATAGGGCCGGGCCCGTGGAAAAAGCAACAAGATCAAGGAGATAGAAGCGGGCAGGGCGCTATATGTTGTGGTTTGGGAAAGGGCGAACCACAAGGAAGGGGAGCCATGGGCAAGGACCCGGTAGCCAGGTGCCAGGAAAAGCGGTTCTCCTGGCTCCTGTCTCCCGGGTACTGGCGCCCCTGCGCTTTACGCGGAGTAATACATCTCGAACTCGACCGGGTGCGTCGTCATGCGGAAGCGCTGCACCTCTTCGTACTTGAGGGCGATGTACGCATCGATCATGTCGTCCGTGAAGACGCCGCCGCGCGTGAGGAAGGCGCGGTCCTTGTCGAGGTTCTCGAGGGCCTCGTCGAGCGATGCGCACGGGTGCGGCACCTTCGCGGCCTCTTCCGGCTCGAGGTCGTAGAGGTTCTTGTCGAGCGGGTCGCCGGGGTGGAGCTTGTTCTGCACGCCATCGAGCCCGGCCATCAGCATCGCGGCGAAGGCGAGGTACGGGTTGGCGGTCGGGTCCGGGAAGCGCACTTCTACGCGACGGCCCTTCGCGCTCGCGACGTACGGAATGCGGCACGACGCGGAGCGGTTGCGCGCCGAGTACGCGAGGTTGATCGGCGCCTCGAAGCCGGGTACCAGGCGCTTGTACGAGTTGGTGCCGGGATTGGTGATGGCGTTGAGCGCCTTGGCGTGCTTGATGATGCCGCCGATGTAGTAAAGGGCGAACTCCGACAGGCCCGCGTAGCCGTCGCCGGCGAAGAGGTTCTGGCCGCCCTTCCACACCGACTGGTGCACGTGCATGCCGCTGCCGTTGTCGCCCACCACGGGCTTGGGCATGAAGGTCGCGGTCTTGCCGTAGCTGCGCGCGACGTTGAGCACCGTGTACTTGAGGATCTGCAGCCAGTCGGCGCGCTTCACCAGCGTGTTGAACCTGGTCCCGATCTCGCACTGGCCGGGGGCGGCGACTTCGTGGTGATGGACTTCCACTTCGACGCCCTGCTCCTCGAGCGCGAGGCACATCGCGCTACGCATGTCCTGGAGCGAATCGACCGGCGGGACGGGGAAATAGCCGCCCTTCACCGGGGGACGGTGCGCCAGGTTGCCGCCTTCGAGCTTGGCGTCCGAGGCCCACGGGGACTCTTCCGAGTTGATCTTCACGAAAGAGCCCGACATGTCCACCTTCCACTCGACCGAGTCGAAGACGAAGAACTCGGGCTCGGGTCCGAAGTAGGCGGTGTCGCCAAGGCCCGAGCTCTTGAGGTACGCCTCGGCCTTCTTGGCGATCGAGCGCGGATCGCGCTCGTAGCCCTTGCCCGTCGAGGGCTCGAGCACGTCGCACGAGATGGCGAGCGTGGGCTCGTCGTAGAACGGATCCATGTGCGCCGAATCCGGGTCCGGCATGAGCAGCATGTCCGAGGCCTCGATGCCCTTCCATCCCGCGATCGACGAGCCGTCGAAGGCGTGGCCGTCCTTGAACTTGTCTTCCCCGAAAGCCTTCGTGGGCACCGTGACGTGCTGCTCCTTGCCCTTCGTGTCGGTGAAGCGCAGGTCGACGAACTTCACCTCGTTTTCCTTGATGGTCTTGAACACGTCTCCTGCGGATGCCATGCGTCTGTCTCCTGGTGGTGGTTGTGCCCTGAAATGGGGAATGAGCGGCCCTGCGGACCGGGTCGTGGTCTCCTGCGAGCTAGAATCGTGCCATTATCGGCTCGTACAAGCGATTGATCTTGAAGGGGGATTCAGCAAGGGCCCCGAATTGGTGCACCATGCGGGTGCAAGCGCCAAAACCATGCACCAAAACAGAGCGAGTGGCCAGCGCTCGCAGCATACTATATAAATACGGTCCCCATGGACCGCTACGCCGTTCTCGGAAACCCCGTCGCGCACAGCCTTTCGCCCGCGATCCACGCGCGCTTCGGCGAATTGACGGGCGACCGTATCGACTATCGCGCGCTCGAAGCCCCGCTTGGCGGGTTCGCCGTTTTCGCGCAGGCCTTCTTCGATTCCGGCGCGCGCGGCGCGAACGTGACGCTGCCATTCAAGGTGGACGCGTACGAGCTCGCGGAAGTGCGCAGCGAGCGCGCGCAGGCCGCGGGCGCCGCGAACTTCCTCGCGATGCGCGAGGGCGGGATCCACGCCGACAACACCGATGGGGCGGGCCTCGTGGCCGACCTCGAGTCGAATCTCGGTTGCGCGATCGCGGACGGGGAGATACTCATCGTGGGCGCGGGAGGCGCGTCGCGAGGCGTGATCGCACCGCTGCTCGCGCGCAAGCCGCGGCGCGTCGTCATCGCCAACCGCACCGAAGGCAAGGCACGCGAGCTCGCGCGGCGCTTCGCGTCGCGCGGATCCATCGTGGGCGCGGCGCTGGAGGCGATTCCCGAATCGGGCTACACGATCGTGATCAACGCCACTTCGACCTCGACGAAGGCTGAGCCGCTGTCCCTTCCCGCGCGCGTCTTCGAAGGCGCCCTCGCCTACGACATGGCCTATGGCCCGAGCGCCGACCGATTCCTTTCGGCGGCGAAATCGGCGGGTGCCGCGCGCACGAGCGACGGCCTGGGAATGCTTGTCGAGCAGGCCGCCGAGTCCTTCGCGCTCTGGCGCGACCAGCGTCCGCCGACCTCGAGCGTCCTCGCAGAGCTGCGGGCGAGGCGATGATGCAGCGGCTGGCACGGTTCGCCGGGTGGCTGGTGCTCGCCCTGGCGGCGATCTTCCTCGCGGTTCAACTTTCCTTCCTGGTGCGTGTCTGGTGGTGGAGGGACCATAATCCGCAGGCCACGGCGTTCATGGAATCGAGCCTCGAGCGGCTGCGGGCGAAGAAGCCGCAAGCCAAGCTCAAGCACACCTGGGTCGGGTACGAGAGGATCTCGCCCAGCCTCAAGCGGGCGATCGTGGCGGCGGAGGATGCCAGGTTCGCCGACCACGAGGGCTTCGACTGGGAGGCGATCGAGAAGGCGCTGGAGAAGAACCGGAAGAAGGGCAAGGTGGTGGCGGGCGCATCGACGATCTCCCAGCAGCTGGCGAAGAACCTCTTCCTGTCGGCTGACCGCACGCCTTGGCGCAAGGGGCAGGAAGCGTTGATCACCGTGATGATCGAGAGCCTCATGGACAAGCGGCGGATCCTCGAGATCTACCTGAACGTGATCGAGTGGGGCGATGGCGTCTTCGGCGCGGAGGCGGCCGCGCGCCATTACTACGGGGCGAGCGCCGCGGCGCTCGGGCCGGAGGCCGCAGCCCGCCTCGCGGCGATCGTCCCCAACCCGCGCTTCTACGACCGCAACCGCAATACTCCCTGGATCGCGAAGAAGACGCAGATGATCCTCGCCCGCATGCCGGCCGCGGAGGTGCCGTGATCGAGAACCGCGAGCAGGCCACGGCCACGCCGCAGGAGCACCTGGAGTCGATCCAGCGCGTGCTCGCGCGCATGCACGCGATCGAGGACCGCAGGCACCGCCAGGCCTCGCCGGAGGAGCGCCAGGAAGCGGCCGAAGGGCTCGTGCAGAGCGAGCACATGTCGGATCTGCAGGCTCGCCTCGACCAGCTGCACCCGGCCGACGTCGCCTATGTCCTCGAGAACCTCCCGCTCGAGGACCGGACGCTCGTCTGGGGCCTCGTCCGCAGCGATCGCGACGGCGAGATCCTGCTGGAGGTCTCCGATGCGGTCCGCGAGACCCTGATCGCGGACATGGACAGCGCGGAGATCGTCGCCGCCACGCAGAACCTCGACGCCGACGAGATCGCGGACCTCGCGCCCGACCTGCCCGAAGAGGTCGTGCAGGACATCATCGAGGCGCAGGACGTCGAGGACCGCGCCGAGCTGCAGGCGGCCCTTTCGTATCCGGAGGGAACGGTCGGGGCGCTCATGGACTTCGAGGTGGTGAGCATCCGCGAGGACGTGACGGTCGAGGTGGCGCTGCGCTACCTGCGGCGTTACGACGAGCTTCCCCACCAGACCGACGCCCTCTTCGTGGTCGACCGCGAGGACCACCTCAAGGGCTCGCTTCCGTTGAACCGGTTGCTGGTGACGGATCCCGACGTGGAGGTGAGCGGCCTCTACGATCGCGAGGTCACTTCCTTCGGGCCGGACGACGATGCCGACGAGGCGGCGCAAGCCTTCGACCGCTACGACCTGGTGTGCGCGCCGGTGGTCGATGCCCGGCGCCGGGTGATCGGCCGGATCACGGTGGACGTGGTGCTCGACTACGTGCGCGACCGGCAGGAGCAGCAGGCGCTGGGCAAGGTGGGCCTGCGCGAGGAAGAGGACATCTTTTCGAGCGTCTGGGCGAGCGCCAGGAACCGCGGCCCGTGGCTGGCATTGAACCTCTGCACGGCGTTCGTGGCTTCGCGCGTCGTCGGGGCGTTCGAGGGGTCGATCGAGAAGCTCGCCGCGCTGGCCGCGCTCATGCCGATCGTCGCGGGCATCGGCGGCAACTCGGGCAACCAGACGACCACCCTCATCGTTCGCGCCCTGGCCCTCGGCCAGGTGATGGCGGCCAACGCGCGGCGCCTCCTCACGAAGGAGATGGCGATCAGCATCGTGAACGGGGTGATCTGGGGC
>CAMPHL010000142.1 GCA_946885905.1 uncultured Pseudomonadota bacterium
CTGGACCGCCGCGCGCGAGCGGATCGCCGCGCCGATCTTCGCCCCGCTCGCGCCCGCGCTCGCGAAGCTGCCCGCCGACCGCTGGCCCACGCTGGCGGAGCTCTCCGCGCTCGCCGAAGGGGTGAAGACCAGCCGCGGAAAGCCGGTGCGCTTCGTGAGGGCGCGCGAGCGCAACGACCGCGAGCGCCGCTACTACGAGCAGCACATCGCCGACACGGGCGAAGTCGAGACGCGCGAGAACTGGCACGACCTCTTCAACGCGCTCGCCTGGATCACGTATCCGAAGTCCAAGGCGCGCATCAACGCCCAGCACGCGGCGATCCTGGAGGAGGGCGGTGAGGCCGAGGCGCGCAAGCGCAGCCCCGAGCGCGACGCGCTCACGCTCTTCGACGAGGGCGGCGTGATCGTCGCGTGCTCGACGCCCTCGCTGCTGCGCCATATCGTCGAGTTCGAGTGGAAGGAGCTCTTCTGGTCGCGCCGCGAGGAGCTGGGGCGGAAGGCGCGCTTCTTCGTGTTCGGCCACGCCTGCTTCGAGCAGGCGCTCGACCCCTACGTCGGCATGGTCGCAAAGACGATCTTCGTGCCGGTGTCGGATTTCTTCTTCATGCTCTCGATCGAGTCGCAGCTCGAAGAGGCCGACAAGCTGGTCGCGAACCACTTCGCGAGCAGGGCGCGATTCGCGTCTCCGAAGACGATGGCGCCGATGCCCGTGCTGGGCGTCCCGGGATGGCATTTCGCCGCGCAGGACGAAGCCTTCTACGGCGACGACGAGCACTTCAGGTCGCGGCCCAGGCAGTCCTGAGCCATCCCCCGGTTGCGGCTCGATGAAGATCGGCTCGCCAGGGCCGCGCACCGAGTTAGCATCGGGGCTGCATCCCAATACCGGAGAAATGACAGTGGCCAGCGTCGACTCGCGCATCGTAAGCCAGTTCCTCAACGTCTCGACCCCCAACGTCTCGGACGCGCTCGACCGCCTCGGCATCGAGGGCGCGCCCCAGGGGATCCTCCCGATCTACCCCTGCGCGAAGATCGCCGGATACGCGGCGACCTTGAAGCTCGTGCCCGCGGGCAAGGCGGAGGAGTCGACCGTGCTGGGGACGCTGCGCGCGATCGTGAAGGGTGGGCCGGGCTCGGTCCTCGTGGTCGACGCTTCGGACAATCCGGGCGTGAACTCGTACGGCGGGGTCGCGGGCGCCACCGCGAAGCACAACGGCGTGGTGGGTTGCGTGACCGACGGGGTCGTGCGCGACGTCGACGAATACCAGGGCTACGGGATGCCGGTCTATGCGCGCGGCATCGCGCAGCAGTCGGTGCGGGGCCGCTCTTCCTGTGCCGGTTACGGCATCCCGGTGAAGCTGGGAGGGGTCTCGGTCCGGCCGGGCGATTTCATACTGGCCGACATGAACGGTACCGTGGTGGTGCCGCAGGAGCGCGTGGCCGAAGTTCTCGCCTTCGCGCAAAAGGTGAAAGCAACCGAGGAGGGAGTCATCGCCGCGATCCGCGCGGGCGCCGACCCCATGGAGGCCCACCAGAGGGTGAACTACGACAGCATGCTGAAGGCCACCGCGTGACGCTTCGCCGCAGCACGCTCTTCGTGGGCGCGCTGGTGCTCGACGGCTTCGATGCGGCCCTGGCGAGCGGGGCCGACGTGGTGTGCATCGACCTCGAGGATGCCGTCCCCCCGGGGCGCAAGGACGAGGGGCGCGTGGCGACCATCGAGCGCGTGGCGCGCGTGCGCTCCGTTCCGGGCGCCGCGCTCGCCGCGCGCATCAACGCCCTGGACGACCTGGAGGGCCCGGTCGACCTTCGCATCCTCGCCACGCAGGCGAGGGCGATCTCGACGTTCGTCCTGCCCAAGGTCTCGGGCCCCGACGAGGTGCGCCGTGCCGCCGGCGCGCTGGAGGAGCTGGACAGCCAGGCCGAGCTCGCCGCGATCATCGAGACGACCGCCGGCCTGGAGGCGGCGGCTGCCATCGCGCGCGCGCATCCGCGGCTCAAGTCGCTCTACTTCGGCGGATTCGACCTGTCCACGGCGCTCGGCTGCGACATGGCATGGGAGCCGCTGCTCTACGCGCGCTCGCGCACGGTGCACGCAGCCGCGGGCGCGGGCATCGAGTGCCTCGACTCGCCCTTCCCCGACGTGCGCGATGCCGAGGGCCTGGCGCAATCGTGCGCGCGCGTGAAAGCGCTGGGCATGGCCGGGAAGTGCGCCAAGCACGCGAGCCAGGTAGCGGGCATCAACGCGGCGTTCACGCCGTCCGCAGCCGAGCTCGATCGCGCGCGGCGGATCGTCGAGGCGTTCGAAGCCGATCCCACCCGCCCGCTGGTGTTCGATGGCAAGCTCGTGGAGCTGCCCACCGTGAAGCGCCTCCAGCGCCTGGTGCGCGCCCAAGGGAGCTGAAGCCTTTGGCCACGATCAATTACCTCACCACGATCGAGTTCGATTTCGGCGCCGTGGCGCGCCTGGCCGAGCTCGCCGCGGGGCTGGGCATCAAGCGTCCGCTCCTCGTGACCGACCCCGGCCTCGCCGGCGGCCCGATCGCGGCGCGCGTGCGCGCGATCCTGGCGGCGATGGATCCCGTCGTCTTCGCGGACACGCCACAGAACCCCGACGAGGATGCGGTCCTCGCCGCCGCCTCGCTCTACCGCGCGAACGCCTGCGACGGCGTCGTGGCGCTGGGCGGCGGATCCCCCATCGATCTCGCCAAGGGGGTCGCCCTCCTCGCTACGCATGCGGGCCCCCTCGAGCAGTACGCGGTGATCCTGGGAGGGCTCGCGAAGATCACGCCGCGCGTGGCGCCGGTCATCGCGGTGCCTACCACTGCGGGAACCGGCAGCGAGGTCGGGCGCGCGGCGCTGCTCACGCTGAAGGACGGGCGCAAGCTCGGTTTCATCAGCCCGCACCTCATCCCCCGGCTGGCGCTTTGCGACCCCGAGCTCACGCTGGGGCTGCCGCCCAGGCTCACCGCCGCCACGGGCATGGACGCGCTCACCCATTGCATCGAGACCTATCTCTCGCCGCGCGTGAACCCGCCGGCCGAGGCGATCGCACTGGACGGCGCGCAACGCGCGGCGGGCTGGATCCGCACGGCCGTCGCCGACGGCTCGAATCGCGAGGCGCGCTGGAACATGATGATGGCCTCGCTCCAGGGCGGCCTCACGTTCCAGAAGGGCCTGGGCGCCGTGCATTCCATGTCGCATCCATTGGGCGGCCTCAAGTCGCCGGTCCTGCACCACGGCACGCTCAACGCCGTGATCCTCCCGGCGGTGCTGCGCTACAACCGCGAGCACGCCGCCGCCAAGATCGCCACCCTCGAGCGCGCGCTCGCCGTTCCTGCCGGCGAGGATTTGGCCTCGTTCGTCGAGCGGCTCAATCGCGACATCGGGCTGCCCGGCTCGCTTCGGGAAATGGGCGTCGCCGACGAGGTGATCCCTGCGATGATCGAGGGCGCGCTCAAGGACCATTCGACCGGCACCAACCCGCGTCCGCTGGGCCGCGAGGATTTCGTCGAGCTGTTCCGCCAGGCCATGCACTAGAGTCGAACCCACAAGGAGGAAGAACAATGCGCAAAGCCCTCGCCGCGATCCTCGGATCCGTGCTCCTCGCCGTAAGCGCCTCCGCCCACGCGCAGGCCTACCCCTCGAAGCCGGTGAAGATCGTCGTGCCTTTCGCGGTAGGTGGCATCGCCGACACGTTCGGGCGCGTGATCGCGCAGAAGCTCTCGGAGGCGTGGGGCCAGCCGTTCGTGGTGGAGAACAAGACCGGCGCCGGCGGCAACATCGGCGCCGACCTGGTCGCGAAGTCCCCGCCCGACGGCTACACGCTGGTCGTGGGCAACATCGGCAGCCACGCGGTGAACCCGTTCCTGGTGAAGAACATGCCGTACGACCCGATCAGGGACTTCGTGCCGGTCGCGCACGTGCTGGACGCCGAGGGCCTGCTCGCCGTGCATCCCTCGCTTCCGGTGAAGACGGTTCCGGAGCTGATCGCGCACGTGAAGGCCAACGCGGGCAAGCTCTCCTACGCCTCCGGCGGAATCGGCACCACGAGCCACCTCGCGGGCGAGCTGTTCAAGTCGATGGCGAAGGTCGACATGGTCCACGTCCCCTACAAGGGCAACTCGCCCGCGATCACCGACGTCATGGGCGGGCAGGCGCAGATGATCTTCGCGACGATGCCCACGGTGATCCAGCAGGTGAAGGCGGGGCGCCTGCGCGGCGTGGCTACCCTCGGCAACGCGCGCGCCGCGGCCACCCCCGACCTGCCCACGATCGGCGAGACCGTCCAGGGCTTCGACGTCGCCAACTGGATCGGGATGTTCGCGCCCGCGGGCACGCCCGCCGAGATCGTGAATCGCCTGAACGCCGAGATCCAGAAGATCATGCAGACGCCCGAGGTCCAGAAGCGCCTCGAGACCGAGGGCGCGAAGTTCATCCCGACCACGCCCGCGTCGTTCGCCGGGTTCCAGAAGGCGGAGGCCGAAAAATGGGGCAAGGCGATCCGCGAGGCGGGCCTCAAGGCCGAGTAAAATAGACAGTGTGAAGCGAGCTTGGCGATCGCTGCATCACCTTCGGGTCATGCAGAGGAAAGTCGGGACTCCAAAGGGCAGCGTAGCGGGTAACTCCCGTCCGCCGTGAGGCGAGGATCAGAGCCACAGAGACGAGTCCAGGAGGACCACCGCGGCAGTCTTGCGGTTGGCGCCTCCTGGGGTGAAACGCGGCAATCTCTACGCGGAGCAACACCAAATAGGCAGACGACGACGTGGCCCACCGAGTCTGCGGGTAGGTGGCTGGAGCGCCGTGGCGACGCGGCGCCTAGAGGAATGATCGTCATAGCCCGAAAGGGCCGTAACAGAATCCCGCTTACCGGCTCGCTTCACACTTCTTCCCGCATCGCACCGGGTACACCGATCCGGCGCGTGCCATCCGGCTCGGTTTCCTGGCGTCTGTCGCGAATTCATCGCCCTCGTCGCATCGACATGGCGGCGAGCACGATCCTTTCCTAAGGTGCACGTGCGCGGATCGAGCGCACAACACCAAGGAGAACGCCATGAAAGGGAGATTCGCCCTGTCGGGAGCGGCATGGATGCTCGCGGGCTGCGGAATTGTCGGGGTTCCGACGGTGGCCACCGATGACTTCCCGCCCCCCGTGATCGCGGGCGTGACCCGCTTCCCGCAGGAGGTGCCGGACATTCCCCTGCTCGATAATTCGGTGCCGCCGCCGGTGGTTTACGGCGTCACGGAGTTCCCGGAGACCGTAGTGGACTCGGGGGTACCGGATTCCAGTGTCGACAAGCACGTGGTCTGGGCGCGATTCGGCGTAACGGCGGAAACCGGCCAGCACGAGGTCGCCCGGGCAGCTGCTGGCCCGCAGGGCAAGGGCAGCTAGGGCGTCGCGGGGGCGCGAAGCGTAGGATACGGCGGCGACGTTCACACGAGCTCACGGCCAGGGAGGGTCGCCGCCGGTGTGGAGCCCTTCGGGATTTTTCCGCAACAACCTGCGCTACGCGCCTTTCGGCGCCGAGTGGCTGCGAGGGGTGACCCCGGCACGTCTCGGGGTCGTCCTCGTGCTCTGCATCTTCTGGAGCCTGGCGGCCACTCGCCGCTCCTTCTTCGAAGGCAGCCTCGTCCAGGCACTCCAGGCCTGGTGCCGCACCTACTTCAGCATGCTTCTCGGGTTCATCCCCATGGTCCTGCTGGTCATCCGGGCCGAGGCGGGAAGCCGCGAGGCGACCGCGGGATTGCGGATTCGCGCGCTGGCCTCGTCGGTGCTCCTCGGGGCGCTGGCGTACATGGCGATCATCATGACGGTGCGCTACTTCGTTCGCGGCCCGTTCGACCTGCTGTCCCAATGGGAAATTGCTTTCGAACGGTTCTCGCGAAGCTTCGGGTTCGGGGCGCTGGGCGCGGCAACGCTGTTCTATGCCGCACGCGAGCGCGAGGCGCGCCGCAAGCTCCACGAGGCTCAAAGGGCGCGGCTGGACCTCGACCGGCAGCTCGCGGAAGTGAGGCTCCAGCTGCTGCAGGCGCAGATCGAGCCGCACTTCCTGTTCAATTCCCTCGCGAGCGTGAAGCGCCTCTACGAAACGCAGAGGAGCGAGGGAGCCCGCCTGCTGCGTGAGCTGAGGACCTACCTGGAAGCCGCGGCCCGCAGCCGGGGTGCGGAAGCGAGCCTGGGTGAAGAGATCGACCTCGCCAAGTGTTTCCTTCGCATCTTCGAGGTGCGCATGTCGGGGCGGCTCCGGGTGCGCGTGGAAGTTCCCGACGAGCTGCGGCCGGCCCTGCTGCCCACGTTCATGCTCGGGACGCTGGTGGAGAACGCCATCAAGCACGGCGTCGCCCCGCGCGGCACCGGCGGGATGGTGACGCTGAGCGCTCGACGCCGCGGCGATGTGCTCGCCGTCGAAGTGGCCGACAACGGCGTCGGCTTTCGTGAGCACTATGGGGCAGGGGTCGGCCTGGCGAACACGCGTGCGAGGTTGCAATCGCTGTTCGGCCGTGCGGCGGGGGTCGACATCGGCGCCAACCCGGCCGGGGGCGTCAACGCGACGTTGTGGATGCCCTATCGTGTCGCGGCGGTGAAGGAGGCCGCGTGAGCTTCATCGCCAGGCTCTGGCGCTGGTTTAGCTGGAGGCATTGGGCCTGGGCCATGGGTGCTTCCGTGGCACTGTGCGTGTCCATTCCAGTCCAGAACCTGACGGGAAATCACGGGTGGGCCCTGTGGCGCATCTACTATCAACTTCCGTGGTTCATGGCCATCGGCTGCGTGTTCCTCGTCGCCATCGCCGTCATCGAGGTCCGCACCGCCCCTCGCGTGCCCGGGCTCCTGGGT
>CAMPHL010000143.1 GCA_946885905.1 uncultured Pseudomonadota bacterium
GCCTCGAGCAGCCCGCGCGCGAGATCTTCAACGATCCGCGGCACCCGTACACGCGCGGGCTGCTCGAGGCGGCCAAATGGGAGGAGGACGCGGGCGAGCTCCTGCGCGAAATACCCGGCAACGTGCCTTCGCCATTCGACATGCCGCGCGGATGCAGCTTCGCGCCGCGTTGCCCGATGGCGCTGCCACGCTGCCGCGAGCAGGTCCCGGAGTTGCGCGAGGTGGAGCCGGGACGTCCGGTGGCGTGCTTCGTCGCACATGGGGAACGGGCATGAACGCCGTCGTCGCACCGGGCGCGAGCCCTCCGGCCGTCGTGCTCCAGGCGATCGACCTGGTGAAGCACTTTCCGGTCCGCGGACGACTCTTCGCGCCGGTCCGGCACGTGCACGCGCTCGACGGC
This sequence comes from uncultured Pseudomonadota bacterium, assembly GCA_946885905.1. The sequence goes on from CAMPHL010000143.1 coordinate 401, forward strand.
GTGTCGTTCGCGCTGGCCCAGGGCGAGACGCTGGCGCTGGTGGGCGAGTCGGGCTGCGGCAAGACCACGCTCGCGCGCTGCCTCATGCGTCTGGAGGAGCCTACGAGCGGGCACGTGCTGCTGCGCGGCCGCGACATCACGCAACTGGAACGCCGGGAGCTGCGCGCGCTTCGCCGCGAGATGCAGATCGTCTTCCAGGACCCCTACGCGAGCCTGAACCCGCGCTGGTCGATCGGCTCGATCGTGGCCGACCCGATCCGCCTGCACGAGCCGCTCGACCGTGCCGCGCGAAGGCGGCGCGTGGCCGAGCTCCTCGAAACGGTCGGGCTCGGGGCGGAATTCATCGGCCGCCATCCGCACGAGCTTTCGGGTGGCCAACGCCAGCGCGTGGCGATCGCGCGTGCCATCGCCGTGAATCCCGCCGTCGTGATCTGCGACGAGCCGGTATCCGCGCTCGACGTCTCGATCCAGGCGCAGGTGATCAACCTGCTGAAGCGCTTGCAGCAGTCGCTCGGCATGGCGTATCTCTTCATCTCGCACAACCTCGCGCTCGTGGGGCGCATTTCGGACCGCATCGCGGTCATGTACCTGGGACAGGTCGTGGAGCTTGCCGACGCGCGCTCGATGCGGGCCCGGCGCATGCATCCCTACTCGCAGGCGCTCTTCTCCGCCGCGCCCGTGGCCGATCCCGACGCCGCGGCCCGCAAGGACCGCATCATCCTGTCGGGCGACGTGCCCAGCCCCGTGGAGCCACCCAGCGGTTGCCGCTTCCGCACGCGCTGCCCGCATCGCGCCCCGATCTGCGAAGCGCAAGCCCCGGCGTTGCGCGAAGTCGAGGGGCGCTGGGTGCGCTGCCACTTCGCGGGCGAGCCCGGATTCCCGCCGCGCGTGCAAACCCAAGGGAGCGGAACATGATCGACGCGGAGCGCTTGCTGCGCGACCTGGAAGAGATGGGGCGCATCGGCGCCACGCCCGGTGGCGGCGTCTGCCGCCTCGCCGCGAGCCGCGAGGACGGCGCCGCGCGCGATTGGTTCGTCGCGCGCCTGCGCGAGGAGGGCCTGAAGGTCTCGGTGGACGCGGTGGGCAACATCTACGGCGTCGCGGAGCTTGCCGACCCCGCCGCGCCGCTGGTGCTCACCGGCTCGCACCTCGACAGCCAGCCCACGGGCGGCCGCTACGATGGCGCCTATGGCGTGCTGGCGAGCCTCGAGGCGCTGCGCGCCGTCCGCCGCAATGCCGCGGGCTCGAAGCCGCGCTGCAACCTCGGCGTGGTCGACTGGACCAACGAGGAGGGTGCGCGCTTCGCGCCCAGCACGCTCGGCAGCGCGGTCTACGCGGGCCTCGTTCCCGTGCCCTTCGCGCAATCGCGCCAGGACGGCGCCGGCGTCACGCTCGGCCAGGCGCTCGAGGGCATCGGCTATCTCGGCAAGGACGAGCCGCCGCGTAACGTCGCCGCGTACGTGGAGCTGCACATCGAGCAGGGTCCCGAGCTCGAGCGAGCGGGGCGCACGATCGGCGTGGTCGAAGGCAACTGGGGCACCGCGAAGTACGTGGCGACGATCCGCGGGCGGGCCGCGCACACCGGGCCCACGCCGATGCGCGAACGCCGCGACGCGCTGCTTCCCGCCGCGCAGCTCGTGCTCTTCTGCCGCCGGCTCTCCGACGACACGGGCGGCGCGCTGCTCTCCTCGGTCGGCCGCCTCGACGTGATGCCGAACTCGAGCAACGTGGTGGCCGGGGAAGCGCGCCTGTTCGCCGAGTTCCGCGCGGTCGATCCGGCGATGCTCTCCGCGGCTTGCGGGCAGCTGGAGGCGAAGGCGCGGGAGCTTTCGACCGCGACCGTGCCCATCGAGCTGGTGCGCACGCTCGATCGGCCCGCCGGAGCCTTCGATCCAGGCCTGCGCGACTTGATCGAGCGCACCGCCGGCGAATGCGGCTTCGCGTCGATGCGCCTGCACACGATCGCGGGCCACGACGCGGTGCCGATGCGCTCGGCCTGCCCGAGTGCCATGATCTTCGTGCCCTCGGCGGGCGGCGTGAGCCACCACGAGTCGGAATTCACCCAACCCGACGACCTCGTGGCCGGCGCTCGCGCGCTCGCCGCGACCCTGGCAAGGCTCGTGGAGTAGGCGATGGGCCTCGACCTCGACCGCTACGCCACGCTCACGGCCGCCGCGATGGCGCAGATGATCCAGCGTCGCGAAACGACCTCGACCGAGCTCGTGCACTGCGCGCTCGCGGCCATCGAAGCCACCGAGCCCGCGATCAACGCGTACAGCGAAGTGTTCGCCGAGGCGGCGCTCGGGCGCGCCGCCCAGCTCGACGCCGAGGCCCGCGCGGGACGGATCCGGGGCCCGCTCCATGGCGTGCCCATCGGCGTGAAGGACCTGTTCCAGGTGGAAGGCACTTTCACGCGCCGGGGATCGCGCCTGTATGCGAACGATCGCGCGGCGCAAACCGTGCCGGTGGTCGAGCGCATGCTCGGGGCCGGCGCGGTCATGGTCGGGAAGAACACCACGCCCGAGCTGGGATGGAAGGCTTCGTCCACATCGCCTCTCACGGGTGTGACGCGCAATCCGTGGGATCCCTCGCGCACCACCGGGGGATCCAGCTCCGGCTCGGCCGCCGCCGTAGCGGCGGGAACGGTGCCGATCTCGATCGGCTCCGACGGCGGCGGGTCGCTGCGCATCCCCGCCGCTTTTTGCGGCGTCTTCTCCCTAAAGGCGCACCTCGGACGCATTCCCACCTTTCCGGTGAGTCCCGCGGAGCAGCTCTCGTGCGCCGGGCCCATCACCAACTCCGTGGCCGATCACGCGCTCGCCCTGGACGTGCTGCAGGGCCCGGACGAGCGCGACCCCAACTCGCTTCCGCCGAGCGGCGTTTCCTACCTCGCGGCGCTGGCGGCGCCACGCGCACGGCTGCGCGTGGTGCTTGTACCCACGCTGTTCGGCAAGCCGGTCCAGGCCGAGGTGGCCGAAGTCGCCGATGCCGCCTTCGACGCCATTCGCCGCGAGCTGGGGATCGAGGAGGTGCGCACCGAGGTCGCGTGGAGTGATCCGGTCGCGATCTTCGATGCGCTATGGGTCGCGCGCGCCTCGCTCTACAAGGAGCTGGACCCCGCGAAGAAGGCCTTGCTCGACCCGGGGTTCGCGCGCCAGGTCGAGCTTTCCGCGAAGCTCGCGCTCGAGGATCACCTGCGCGCATTGCAGGCGCGCGCGCGCTTTTGCCGCGAGGTGGCGGAATCGTTCCGCGCCTTCGACCTGCTGCTGGTGCCGATGGTGCCGATCGAGCCCTTCGCCGCGGAAGCCGAAGGCCCGGCCGGCATGGACCCAGCGCCGCCGGTGCCCTGGGCACGCTGGACGCCCTTCTCGCATCCCTTCAACGTCACGGGCCAGCCTGCGGCCTCCGTGCCTTGCGGATGGACGCGCGCGGGATTGCCGGTGGGACTGCAGGTCGTGGGGCGCCGTTTCGACGAGGCCGCCGTGCTGCGCTTCTGCGCGGACTGGGAGCGCGTGTTCGACTGGCGCGCGCGCCGTCCGGTGGTCTTCGCGCGTTAGGGAAGGCCGGGACAAGCGCCGAGGATGCCCGAGGTTCGTTCCCTTTTGCGGAAATCTCGAATTCATACTCCACTGGCGTAGTCCAGGAAACGACCTCAACCGGGTCACGGGTCTCGGACTACGCCACTGGAGTATGAATTCGAGATTTCCGCAAAAGGGAACGAACCCCAGGCATCCTCGGCACTCATTCAGAACCTCGCTCGCGCGATCAATCCTCGAACCGTACGCCCGCGCGCTGCGAGCGCAGGCGCGGGTCGTGCGATTTCACGAGCAACGGCCGCCCCTCGATCACCTCGAAGCAGCGCGCGAGGGTGTCGTCCTCCAGCCGCCCCATCGCCTCCCCGGTGTAGAAGGTGAGGTGGGGAAAGACCATGACGTTGTCCATCGCGTAGAGCGCGCCCAGAGGATGGCCGCGCGGCGACAGGGGCTCCTGCGAATAGACGTCCAGCGCCGCGCCGGCGATGCGGCCCTCCTGCAGCGCGCGCAGCAGCGCCGCCTCGTCCACGATGGCGCCGCGCGAGACGTTCACGAGGAAGGCGGTGGGCCTCATCGCGGCGATCTCGCGCGCGCCCACGAGGCCGCGCGTCTCGGCGTTGAGCACGCAGTGCACGGAGACGAAGTCGCTTTCGCCCATCATTTCCTGCAATCGCGTGCGACGCTCGACACCGCAGCTCTCGAGCCGCGCCGCGTCGGCGTGCGGGTCGAAGGCGAGCACGCGCATCCCGAATCCGGCGCTCGCCATGCGCGCGACCTTCGCGCCGATGCGCCCGCAGCCCACGAGGCCCAGGGTCTTGCCGGAGAGGTCGATGCCCATCCATCGCGCAGTGGGCCACACCCAGCCGTGCGCATCCATCGCGCGCTGGATCGGCTTCATTTTCTTCGCCAGCGCGATCATGAGGGCGAAGGCGCCTTCGGCGACGGTTTCCTCGGCGTACTCGGGCACATTGACCACAGGAATGCCGCGCGCCTTCGCCGCCTCGATGTCGATCGCGTCGATTCCCACGCCGTACTTGACGATGCCTTTCAGCGCCGGGGCGGCAGCGATCACGCGCGAGGTGATCGGCGTGTAGCACATGAGGATCAGGCCCGCTTCGCGCGCCGCGGCCGCGAGCTCGCTTTCGGAAACGCCGTCGGGAAGGAGCACGAGCTCGTGGCCGGCGGCCCGCAGCGCCGCATCCACTCGGGGGACCTCGAGCTCGCGGTCGGTGCGTACGATCAGCATGCGGCCGCGCGCGCGATTTCCTCCTCGAGGATGTCGAGGGCGCGACCGAGGTCGGCTTCCTCGATCACCAGCGGCGGCGCGAGGACGATCACGTTTCCTTGTCCGACCTTGAACGACAGGCCGCGCGCGAGGCAGCCGTAGAGCGTTTCCTCGGCGATGCCCGGCTCGGCGAGCTCGATCGCCAGCAGCAGGCCGATCCCGCGCACCTCGACGACCGCCGGAAGGCGCCCTTGCATCGCCCTCAGCCGCTCGATCGCAAAAGCCCCCAGGCGATCGGCGCGCCCGAGCAGGTCCTCGGACTCGAGCACCTCGAGGGTGGCGAGCGCCGCTGCGCAGCCCACGGAGCTCTTCTCGTGCGTGTAGTGGCCGAGCGCCCGGTCGGCGGCCACGTCGAGGCCCGAGCGCGCGAGCAGCGCCGCCATCGGGAAGACCGCGCCGCCCAAGCCCTTGCCGATGACCACCATGTCCGGGACGATCCCGTAGCGCTCGAAGGCGAACATCGCGCCGGTGCGGCCGAGGCAGATCGGGATCTCGTCGAGGATGAGCAGCGCTCCATGCCGGTCGCAGGCGCGGCGCAGCGTCTCGTAGTACGCGCGCGGCGGGGCCTGGACGTCGGTGGAGCGCACGGTCTCCACGACGACCGCCGCGACGTCTTCCTCCTTGGCGAGCACGTATTCCACGTACTCGGCGCAACGCGCGTTGCAGCTCCCGCCGCACCCGAAGCGGCATCCGCGCGGATCGCACGGCGGCACGTGCTCGGTACCCGGCAGCAGCGGCCCCATGCCGCGGCGGAAGAGCGCTTCGCCGCCGACCGAGATCGCATCGAGCGAGGCGCCGTGGAACGAGTCCCACATCGACACCGTCTTGTGCCGGCCGGTCGCGATGCGCGCGAGCTTGAGGGCCATGCCGATCGCCTCGGCGCCTCCGGGGGCGAAGAGCACCTTGTCGAGGTCGCCGGGCGCGAGCGAGGCGAGCTTCGCCGCGAGGCGCACGGCGTAGTCGTTGGTGAAGCGCCGCGGCGAGAAGGGCAGGGTGTCGAGCGCCTGCTTCACGGCCTCGACCACGCGCGGGTGGCCGTAGCCCACCTGGTGGACGCTGTTGCCGTGGAAATCCATGATGCGCCGGCCCTCGAGGTCCTCGAGCCAGATGCCCGAGGCCGACTTGAGGGCGTTGAAGCAGGGCGTCGAAAGCGACTGGTGCAGGAAGTGGCGTGCGTCCTCGGTGAGGAGCGCGCGCGTCGCGGGCCCGAGGTTCTCGGCTTCCCACCGGCGCCGGCGCGGCGACAGGTTCACGTCGCCTTCGGAAGACAGGTCGGCCGGCTTGCCGGCCTCCACCCGCTTCAGGATCCGCTCCCGCCTTCCACCTGCGATTGCAGGTAGTTCTGCAGCCCCAGCTTCTCGACCAGCTCGAGCTGTGTCTCGATCCAGTCGATGTGTTCCTCGGTGTCTTCGAGGATGTCCTCGAGGATCTCGCGGGAGACGTAATCCTGCGCGGCCTCGAGGGCGGCGATGCCTTCCTTGAGCGACGCCTGCGAGCCGCGCTCCACGCCCAGGTCCGCCGAAAGCATCTCGGGCACCGTCTCGCCGATGGCGAGCTTGCCGAGGTCCTGCAGGTTGGGCAGCCCCTCGAGCACGAGGATGCGCTCG
>CAMPHL010000144.1 GCA_946885905.1 uncultured Pseudomonadota bacterium
CGCGTCGATCGTGGAGTGGCAGCCCGCGCACCAGGAAGCGGTGCTGTGGATCGCTTGCCGCTACGACACGCTGGCCGCGTTCTTCGTGCTGCTGGCCGCCTGGTGGTTCGCGGGCAATGCGCCGTGGAAAGCGCTCGTCGCAGCCGCGCTCGCGCTCATGTCGAAGGAATCGGGCAGCCTCGCATTGGTGTTGGCGGGATCGATCGCGATCGCCCGTGCTGTCGATGATGACGCTCCGGCGCGGACGCGCGGGCTGCGGCTTGCGAAGAGCCTCTGGCCCTTCGTGCTCCTCGGCCTCGCCTACATCGCCCTGCGCGTGGCGCTCTTCGGCAATGCGACCGCGGCCTACGTGGGTGTCTCCGTGGACATGACCTCGATGGAGCATTGGGCGCGCCTCGCCGAATCCGGCGGGGGATGGGCCAGGGTCAACTTCCCCGGGCCGGCGTTCGTCCTGCCGCTCGCGGTCGTGGCCGTCGCGTTGCTCCTCGTCATGGGTGCCTTGGCCGGCGGCGCGCGCGAGGCTCGGCCGAATCTTCTTGCGGTGCTGGCCACGCTCGGCGTGGCGCTCATTCTCGTGCTGCGCTTCATCCCGCAGTTCGACTCCGGAGGTCTGGGCGGTCGCCTCTTCTATCTTCCGGGAGCGCTGCTTGCCATCGCTCTCGGCATCGGCCTGGGTCGCGTCCTCTCGCAGGAGGGCTTGCGGCTGCGGCAGCGGATGGCGACGAACATGCTCGCGGGACTGCTCGCGGTCGCGAGCCTGCACGGGATGTGGCGGGCCACGGGCGACTACCGCGCCGCGCACCGCGAGATGAAGACGGTCGCCGAGGCCGTGGCCTATGTCGCCGCGGCATCGCCCAGCCCGCCAGCGCTGCTCATCATTCCCGACACGTTCCGGCGCGCCGCGTTCGGGCGCAACGCGCAGGCGGGATTGATGCTTCCTCCGATCCAGCGTGCGCCGTTGTCGGATCGGGTGTTGGTGCAGACCGATGTCGAGATCCCGGAGATCGGCCCCAAGATCGCGCGCGGGCTGTTCGATTGGCTTCCGCGCCACTCGATCTTCAGCTATCCGCCGGGAATCGAGGCGCTACCCGGAACGCAGCCGGTCGAACCCTCGAAGACGTATTGCTGGAGCTCGCGCGAGCAGCGCTTCATGCCCATCCCCCTCCAGGCAGGCCTCCAGCAGGGATACGACGCGAGTTGCCGGTGATCGGCGCGCCGATAAAATGAGGAGATGACCTGGCTCTTCCGGCTCGCGCTCCTGCTTTGCCTCCTGGCCTCTGCTGCTTCCGCTCCAGTGGCCGGGAAGGCCTCGTCCACGGCGGCGAAGCGATACGCGCAAGGATACGAGCCGGGCGATCGCGTGCCGCGGCTGGTCGCGACCGACCTGGAACGAGGACGCATCGAGCTCGACACGATCGCGGGCACCAACGGTGTCGCTCTGGTCACCCTCGACATCGAATGCCCCGTATCGCAACGTTACCGTTACAGGCTGGGCGAGCTGGCGCGACGCTACGCTAATCGGGGCTACACGTTTGCCGTGCTCGATCTCACCCCGCATTCCTTGCGGGAGGCCAAGGGGGAGGCGATGCGCCTGCCCGGATTTCGCGTGCTGCGCGACGACGGCGGAGCGGTGGCTGCGGCGCTCCGGATCGAGTCGACGGCGGAAGCATTCGTCATCGACCGCGCGGGAACGCTGCGTTACCGCGGCGCCATCGACGACCAGTACGGCATCAGCCACCAGCGCGCCAGCGCGAGCGAGCATTGGCTCGCCAATGCGCTCGATCGCGTAGCCGCGGGCGAGGAGCCGCGCATCACGAAGACCAAGGCCGACGGATGCCCCACGTCGACAAAATCATCCGGCCCTCCGGTTCGCACCGAAGTCACGTTCCACAATCGCGTGAGCCGGATCCTGCAGCGCAGCTGCCAGACTTGCCATCGCACCGGCGGATTGGGGCCTATGCCGCTGGAGACCTACGGACAGGTCCATGCGCGCAGGCAGGTCATCAAGCTAATGGTGTCCAGCGGGCGGATGCCGCCGTGGTCCGCACGCAAGGGATTGGGAGACTGGTCGAACGACCGCAGCCTGCCCGAACGCGACAAGGCAGACCTCCTCGCATGGATCAAAGCCGGCGCGCCTGAGGGCGACCCGAAAGAGGCGCCGTTGCCGAGGCGATTCGAGGCCGGCTGGAACATCGGAAAGCCCGATGCGATCGTGCAAATCCCGCAGCCCTTCCGTGTTCCGGCCCAGGGGCCGATCGCCTATCAGTACATGTATTTGAAGACCGATTTCGGCGAGGACAAGTGGATCACCGCGATGGAGATCCGCCCGACGCAGCCCAGGGTGGTCCACCACGTCATCACCTTCCTCGAGGAGCCCGGCCGCAAACCACTCACGCCCGAGCAATGGGCGGGCCTCATGCCCGGTGATCCCATTCCGCCCCAGCCCGGTGACGGGGCCCTCGGGTTCTTCGGGGCAACCGTGCCCGGTTCGCTTGGGACGCGCTACCCGGAAGGCACGGGCAAGAAACTGCCCAAGGGAGCCTGGATCCGGTTCGAGATCCACTACCAGCCGAACGGAACGGAGGTCCTCGACCGCACCGAGATCGGCTTCCGTTTCTCGGACAAGCCGCTGCGCGAGGTCGAGAGCCTCTCGGCGATGAACAACGCCTTCACCATCCCGCCCAATGCGCCTCGGCACCAGGTGAAGGCCCAATACGAATTCAAGGAGGCCGGACAGTTGACCGCGCTCTTCCCGCACATGCACCTGCGCGGATCGGCGTTCCGGTTCGACTTGCGGCATCCCGACGGAAGGGTCGTGCCGCTGCTCGATGTGCCAAAGTTCGACTTCAATTGGCAGTCGCAATATGAGTTTGCTCGACCTTTCGACGTCCCCCGCGGCTCGCTGCTTATCGCGACAGGGTGGTACGACAACAGCAGGGCCAATCCGTGGAACCCTGATCCGTCGAAAACCGTCCGATGGGGGACAGAAACCTACGAGGAAATGATGATCGGCTATTTCGATTTCGTCGCAGCTAGGAACGTACCGTGACATCAGTCAGTGTTCCGATCCTCACGTGGCATCCCCAACATGTCTCGGGCAACTCATACCGTGACAATGACCTGCGGGCCGTCAGGGACGACCTCGAGACCATCCATGCGATGGGGCTGCGCATTGTGCCAGTCGTCCGCATCGTCGACGCTCTTTTAGCTGGAGATTTGGACCGCCTCCAAGGGTGCGTGGGCCTTACTCTCGACGACGGGTCCGATTTCGACGTGCGCGATCTACCCCATCCCAGTTGGGGCGTTCAACGCAGCTTCCTCAACGTGCTGCGCGATTTCCAGGCACGACATGGGCATCACGCGCAGCCTTGGCTTCACGCGACGACCTTCGTGATCGTGTCGCCGGAAGCCCGCGCGGAGCTCGATCGCACCTGCATGATCGGCTGCCGCTGGTGGAACCATGACTGGTATCCCGAAGCGGAAGCGACCGGGCTCATGGCGGTCGAAAGTCATGGCTGGGATCACAATCACCCGACACTCCAGCGCACGGCCACGACCGCGCCACGCGGCGCGTTTGAGATCCAGCGCGAGGATGAGGCGAACGCCGAGATTGCGCGGTCCTGCGAACTGCTTCGTGAGTTGCGCGGTCGGGCTGGCGACGTGATGTTCGCATTCCCGTATGGGAGCGCCTCCGAATTCCTTCTACGTGACTGGCTGCCGCGCGAAGGCCCGCGCCGTGGAATTGCGTGCGCCTTCGGTGATGAGCCTGCCGCCGTCTGTGCAGACTCCAATCGCTGGCGCATTCCGCGCCTTTGTTTCCGCCGCGATTGGCAGGTGGAGGGTGAGCTCGAACGCCTTCTCCGCAGCCTTAGGGTGCGAACCCATCATCATCCTGCGGGGCTCGCCGAGTCCGCATTCAGGCATGCCCCTAAAAGGGGACCTCTGAGCTGGACGGATTACCTCCGAACATGGGAAGTGCACGACGCAAGCGTTGTTGCGGGCCCGCTCTTCAAGAAAGGTTTCAACCAGGAAGCGCCCACGTATCCACGACACTTCGTACTGGTCTACTCTCCGCCCCCTGATTCGGAGGACACGACGCCGAGGGTAGTTGCTTATGCTCATCAGCGACCGTTTGATGAGGTCTATTTGGGTGGCGGCATGGTCGCGGATGCGGCGGCTTATCGGAAGATGCCCAAATGGCTCTTCGAACAAGTAAAGGCCGAGGGCGGACTGGCCACGATTGTCAGCAAGGGCAGCATTTCCATGCTTGGTGACAGTCCGGCATCATTCGGCCACGTGGGCGAACCACGTGCGCGGGCGGCAGATCTCCGAACGGGATACGAAGACACTGGCGTCGAGCACCTCATGGTGTATTGGAGAAAGGCTCTTCCACTAGACCAGAAACAGCGGCTCATCGCCAAAGTGGCGGCGGCCGGACCGTTCTAATACGTCCAATACGGGACGCATGCTTGGTTGCATGTCGCCCGATCCGCTATGGCACTACTGCGCCGGCCGTCTCCTATTGACGACGAACGATCAGGACCTGAGGAAATCGAGGGGCGCAATACTTTTCTGATCTGATTCGACGTGCGCCCAACGGGCCATGCTGGCGCGCACTTGTATTTCTCCGGGCAAATGATTAGGGAACATCGGTCTCGGAGAAATAACCATGGTTAAGGCATGGTGTATCGGCTTTTTGCTTAGCCTCGCTCTAATAGCCAATCAAGCTTTTGCCGCCCGCATACCGCTCTATGTCGTCTACGACCCGGTAGACCTCGATTACTTCTACACCTTGAGCCCGACTGAACGGGATGCCGCGCTGATGTACGGATACACGGACCAAGGGATCGCATTCTATGTCGAGGCCGAAGCTAGCTCGCAGGCTCGTCCCTTTCGACGCTTCTACAAGGGCGCGCCGCAGTACGAGCACTTCTATACGATCGATGACGCAGATGTAGCGTCGGTTCTTGCCGCCGGGTGGGCTGATGAGGGGAATGAGGGTTACGTCTTTGCTCAGCAAGTCACCGGTTCGGTCCCGGTCTACCGGCTTAGTTACTACAATGCTTCGACCGGCGATTTGATGCATCACTACACAATAGTGCCCGCCGTGGCTCAATCGCTCTCGAGCCAAGGCTGGACAAACGAGGGCATCAAGGGCTACGCATTTACGCGCCCCGGGGTTGCAGACTCGTACAAGGCCGCGATTCTTCTATATCACATGGGAGAACAGGGTGACTGCACTGGATACAGCGCGGCGCCGGTGGCACTTGAACGCGATCTGGCGATGATGCGCGACAATGGCTTCACGGTCGTACCAGTGCGGTGGATGGTGGACTGGGCCTTGGGCCTGCTTCAGAGTGAATACATGCCGTCCAAGCCCGTAGCGCTAACTTTCGACGACGGCTACGACCTTGACTACTACAACGGCCATCCCCTTTGTCCTCAGCTCAAGAGCGCCAGGACCGTCCTTAACGAAATGAGGGCCAACCATCCAAGCCTGTTCGCGAGCATGCCAGCTGCGACATCCTTTGTGATCGCCTCACCGCGCGCGCGCAGCAGCGACACCCTCTTCTACTTGCACGATTCCTGGTGGGCGTCCGCTCAGGCAGAAGGTGTGATCGAAATCCAGAATCACAGCGCAGATCACGATTCATCCGCTATCCATGGCCCATTGGGCGAATACGATCCCGCATTTGGGGGCGTTCCCATCGCAATGGGCGGTCTGTACGATGGCAACTGGACCGGAGCCGACAGCTTCTGCCGCATAGGGCAGCCAGGAATTTACGATCCTGATGGGACGATCTCCGCCTATCGCGAGATTGTCTTGGCTGCGAACTATATACAGTCCAAAACAGGGGTAAGGCCTGACCTGTTTTCCAATCCCGTCGGCGGCCTCTCGACCGGTCTTAAATCATACTTGCAGAACTACGCTTCGCAGCATGGCGTGTACGCTGCCTTCCCGTTAACCGGCCAGTATGTTCAGCGAGGTGCCCACTCGCGCTACGAGATACCGCGGTTCTCTAAGGGAACAGCATCAAAACCCATCGATTGGTACTCCTCCGAATTCGCATTGCTCGCCCTTTTGAACGGTGGAGGCAGGGAAGTTCCCACAGCCCCACCCGGGCATGTGACGTGTCCATGAAACCGTCCTGAACACCGTCCGGAGGAATCGCCGACCCTTCAGCATCGCCTGCGCGATGCTCGCCAGTCTCCTCGCGATTCTAGGTAGCGCGGCTTCGCTCTGCGCTTTCTTCCCGCGGTCGGTCGCCCTTCCGCAGTTGCACTTCGCTTTGCTCGCTGTGGCCAGCTTGCAGGGGGACTCGCACCTCCACGAGCGTGCTCATGCCGAGCGCGCAAAAAGAGGGCGCCCTCAGGCGCCCTTCAACTGTCTGCCCCAACTGCTAGGTCACGCACTGGGCGTGACATGAAAAGTGACAGCCCGGGCCGCGGGTTGGTTCCGGCCTATGAGCCTTCGTGCACGGTCGGCTGGTCAACACCGTCGATACTGCGGATCGCGGAGATGAGCGAGCGCGCTTCCCTCTCGCCCGCGAGCCGCGAGACCTGCACCGCGAAGTATTTGTCTTTCTGCAGGATTTCCGCGGGATAGCCGGAAGCGCGCAAGCGGCTCCTGAGTGCCAGCGCCGCGTCGCGCGCCGGCTTGAGCGCGGCCACGACGCGCCAGCGCCCGTGCGGGGTCGCGGCCGCGCCATCGCCGGAAAGCTCGGTTTCCGCGGCCCACGCTTCCAGCTGCCTGGGATCGACGCTCGCGACCGACGGCGCCCCGTCGCGCGGCTTCTGGTAGAAATCCAGCGGCTTGTCG
>CAMPHL010000145.1 GCA_946885905.1 uncultured Pseudomonadota bacterium
TACTTGTGCTGGATGTAGTCGGTGGTCGAGAGGTACATGAGGTCGGGGCGCCGCGTCTCGAGCAGCTTCACGCCCGCGGCGAACACGAACTCCGAGAGCTCCGCGCTGTACACCGACGGCACCGGCATGCCGACCAGCCCGACCACGTTCTCGATGCCGTTCTCGGCCTGCGTGGCCTCGGCGGCCTTCTCGGAGGAGAAGCAGATGCCGCCCTTCAGCTTGTGCCCGAGGAGCTTCCTCAGCTTGTCCTTCGCGGTCACGACCGCGACCTTGGCGCCGGTTTCGGAAAGCGCCGCGAGCACGGTGCCGGCCCGCAGGTACTTCGGGTCGTTCATCATCACCTCGGCGTCGGCCTCGCGGTCGTAGAAGTAGTTGCCGCAGATGCCGTGCACCGCGGGCGGGACGCCGGTCACGATGGAGAGGTTGTTGGGATTGGTGAACGAGGGCACGACGCAGTCGCCCTTGAACGCCGAGCCCGAGGCGAGCAGGCGCGCGAGGTACGGCGCCGCTCCGGCCTTCGCCGCTTCGGTGAGGTAGTCGTACTCGCAGCCGTCGACGCAGACGACGACCAGCGGCTCGACGCCGCGGCGGTAGCGGCGCCCGTTGACTTCGATGGTGTTCATGCCTTCCTCCGTTTGGCCGCGGCGGTGCGCGGCGGTTCCGCGTTGGAGCGGTCGAGCGTGCGGTGCAGGCGCTCGCGGCTTTCCATGGCGTGGTCGTGCAAGAGGCGGGAAGCCTTCTCGGCGTCCCCGCGCGCTACCGCCTCGACGACCGCCAGGTGCTCGTGCGTCGAAGTGGGAAAACTGTCCGGCCCGTGCTCCAGGGTCTCGCGCCGGTAGAGGTGCAGCTCGTTCACCAGCCGCCGATAGGTCGCAAGCAGCGTGGCGTTGCCGGTGAATTGCGCGAGCAGGTCGTGGAAGCGCACGTTCAGCGGGTAGTACTCGTCCACGTTGCGTTTGCGCGCCGCCTTCTCCATGTCGCGCAGCAATTTGCGCAGCTGCTCGACCTGCGCGGGCGTGCAGCGCTCGGCGGCCAGGCGCCCGATCAGGGCGTCCAGTCCCGCGCGCACCTCGTAGAGCTCGTCGGCCTCGAAGTGCGTGAGGCTGCGCACGAACACGCCCCGGTTCTTCTCGGTGCGGACCAACCCCGCCTGCTCGAGCGCCCGGAAGGCCTCTCGAACGGGACCCCGCGAGACCTTGAGGGCCTCGGCGACTTCGGCCTCGTTCAGCTTCGCGCCCGGCAGGATCTCGCCGGCGAGGATGCGGCGCTCCAGCTCGTGGCGCACGACCGTGGGCAGGGAATGGCTGCGGACAAGCTCCAGGGTGTCCATGGAAGCGGCGGCGATTTGACTTTGGATTGTCGGATTGTAGACAATATGCAACTTCCAGGCAAGCCGGATTCCCCATGACCTCCCGACGCGACGCCCTCAAGTCCGCGGCGCTCCTGCCGCTGGCCGCAACGCCGATCTGCGCCCGCGCGGCGCCCGCCGTTTCCGGCGCCCCGGTCGCGGGGCACTTCACCCACGACTCGGTGCGCCTCTTCCTGCAGGCCACCCAGGACGCCGCCGCCACGGTGCGCTACTGGCCCGAGGCAAGCGAGGATCGCGCGGCCACGGCGAAGGCCTCCCTCTTCAAGGCGACCGAGCACATCGAGACGCTCGAGCTGCGCGGACTCGCCGCCGCGACCACATACCGGTACCGGGTCACGCTCGAGGGCGGCGGCAGCGCGGTCGGCAGTTTTCGCACCGCGCCCGAGCCGGGATCCGCCCCCGCCGACTTCCGCGTCTACCTCGGCTCCTGCGCATACACCGAGGCGTACACGCGCGGCGGCAACCCATACGGCGCGAACCACCACATCTTCGACACCATGGCCGCGCGCATGGGCGCGGACCCGCTGCCGCACTTCATGCTGTGGCTGGGCGACAACCTCTACCTGCGCGGGCCGAGCCCCCAGCTCGCCATCCCCCCCGAATACGAGACGCCCGCGCACATGGCGGTGCGCTACCGCGACGTGCGCTCGCAGCTCAAGCTGCGCAAGCTCTTCGCGGCGACCCACCACTACGCGATCTGGGACGACCACGACTACGGTCCCAACAATGGCGACAAGTCCTTCGCCCTGAAGGAGGCGAGCCTGCGCCTGTTCAACGCCTACTGGCCGAATCCCCCGATGGGTTCGCCCGAAGTCCCCGGCAACTGGCGCCGCTTCGGCCACCAGGACGCGGATTTCTTCCTGCTCGACTCGCGCTACCACCGCGATCCCGAGAAGGCGCCGCCCGATCCGGCCAAGGCGATGTTCGGCCCCGCGCAAATGGCGTGGTTGAAGCGCGGGCTCGCCGAGTCGAAGGCAGCGTTCAAGGTCGTGGCCGGCGGATCCCAGCTGCTGTCGGAAACGAAGAACGGCGTGCATTCCGGGTGGCACAGCTATGCCGCCGAGCGCGGCGATTTCCTCGCGTGGCTGAAGGCCAATCCGGTCAAGGGCCTGGTGCTCCTCTCGGGCGATCGCCACAACACGCAGGTCTTCCGCGAGGGCGACGTGCACGAATTCTCGTGCTCGCCGCTCACCTCGAAGCTGAGCCCCGTCGACAAGGCGGAGTGGGAGAACCCGCGCCTGGTGAAGGAATGCGTCGTGGAGACGCACAACTTCGGCACGCTCGAGTTCTCCGGCAAGGGTGGCTCGCGCCAGGTCACGGCGCGCGCGCACGACGCCGACGGGAAACTGCTCTGGACGCGGGTGCTCGCGACGGCGGGCTAGGGCTTCTCGCCGCGGGCAAGCCGGGCCTCGATATCGTCGAGGCACGGCATCAGGTCGGCCACGCTGTCGACCACGTAATGGGCGCCGCGTTGGTACATGGTCGGATAGATGCGGTCGCGGTGCGCCTGCTTCACGTCTTCCGGCATCGCATTCCACTCCGCCAGCGGCACGCCCACCTCGTTGCCCGAGACCGCGAGCCCGATCGCCCACGAGCCGGCATTGATGCCTTCCTCGATCCCGGTGAGCGTGTCGTCGACCTTGACCACCGACTCCACGGGCGAAATCTGCAGCTCGATCATGTTCTTGAGCACCATGAACGGATAGGGACGCCCGGCGGGAACGTCGCCGGCCCCGCAGGTGTAATCGGGCACGTAACCCTGCTTCTTCGCGTCGGCCTGGTTGATCGCCAGCATCCCGGGAAGGTAGCCGGAGGTGGAGCCGATCTTGTAGCCCCGCTTGCGGCATTGGGCGATCACATCGAGGGTGCCGGGGATCAAGGTGGAGTATTCCGACAGGCACGCCTCCTGCATCGGCACGAAGTCGGCGAACATCCGGTCCACGTCGGCCGGCCCCGGAGGCTTCCCGTGGGTCTTGATCCAGCGCTCGCGCACGGTCGGGATCTCCGAGATCCTCTGGATGTGCACCTTCTTGTGCGCGCCCATCGGCAGCCGCGCCTCGGCCATGGAGATCGGCACGCCCGCCTTCTCGTATACCTTGATGAACACCACGGCCGGGGCCATGCACCCGAAGTCCATGGTGGTGCCGGCCCAGTCGAGGATGACGGCGTTGATCTTGCCGCGATAGCGCCGGGAATAAGTGAAGGTCATGGTTGTTCTCCCTTGGGGTTCAGTGGGTGGAAAGCGGCGACCCGTCCATGCCTTCCGCGGGCAGGGCGAGATGCCGGAGAAACGTCGGGGCGAGGTCGATGAGGCTCGCCTCCCCCTGATGGCGGCGCTGCGCGACGCCGTGCCCGCGTAGCGCGAGGAAAGGACGCTGCTCGTACGGGCCCAGGCCGCCGTGCTGGCCGTGGCCGGGAAGCGACTCGCCGCCCAGGGCGTTTTCCGCGACGTCGCTGCGGCCGGGAACGCCGTGCGGGTTCAACCCTTCGTCGCCGGCGAGGCTCACGGCGATGGCGAGGGTTTCCCCCTGCGGCAGGCCCCAGCGAGCGAGCTCGTCGCCGCTCGCGATCTGTCCGGCGAAGTCCTGCAGGCGCAACCAGGTCAACACGGCCGGGATCCGATCGCGCGCCTCCGGCGCGAAATGCAGGATCGCCGACGTGCCCTGGGGCGCCACGACCACGTCGTTGGAGCCGGCCGATCGCTTGAAGCCGGCTTCGACCAGGCGCGCGTCGATGTCGATCCTGCGCCGGATCGTCTGCATGCCGTGGTCGGAGCAGGCGGCGAAAAGGACTTCGTGGCCCTGCGCTTCGAGCCGCTCGACGGCGGCCAACACGCGCGCGACGTTCGCATCGGCCGCGCCGATCGCGTCGCGATGCTCGCGCGAGCCCAGGGGCCAATGATGTCCCGTGTGGTCGGGCTCGGAGAGCCAGAGCGCGGCATAGGGGGGCTTGCGCCGGCCCAGCAACTCCTCGCAGAAACGTGAAGTCATCACGTCGTCGCCCTCGGCGCCGACCTCGATCGCGAGCCCCTCGGCGAGCTTTTCCCCGCCGGGACCGAACGAGCCCGAGCGGTGGTAGACGTAGCCCGCATGCTCGGGATCGTGGACGTAGGCGGCGCCGGGCGAAACGTTCGACATCAGCACGGCCGGGCCAAGAGGGGCCACGCGTTCATGCAGCGTGGGCCGCCCCAGCGCGCGGCCGGTGGCGCGGCGCAGGCGATCGAGGAAATCGGGCTTGCCGGCGGAGAGGCAGACCAGGCCCGCGCCTTCGTCCAGCACCATCGTGTTGCCGAGCAGGCCGTGCGCCGCGGGGCGGCAGCCGGTCGCGATGCAGGCGGCGCTCGTTCGCGTCGTGGAGGGAAATACGCCGCGGAAATTCGGGAACGACGCGTGCTCGTCGCGCAGCCGCGCCAGCGTGGGCGCGAGGGCCGCGTCGACCAGGTCCGCGCGCAGGCTGTCGCAGACCACCAGCACCGCCATGCGGCGTGCGCTCACCGGATGTACTCGTAATGGTCGCCCGCCCTCGTGAGCGTGCGCCGGTCGAGATAGTCGTGGAAATGCACCGTCACCTGGTCGGGATCGATGAAGACCACGGCATAGGCGGGCGGCTCGTGGCTCTTGGGCACGGGTGTCACCGTCGTGAGGTCGAACGGCACCTGGTGGTTGAGGCCCCGCATCGTCGAGACCGGAATGCCGAGCCAACTCCCGCACACCGGGCGGTGCACGTGGCCGTAGAAGAGGTGGCGGATGTTGCGCCGGCCGCGGATCACGGCGGTGATGCCTTCGGGCTCGAGCAGCGCGATGCGATCGAGGCACGGAATGCGGATGCCGAAGGGCGGGTGGTGCATGAAGAGGTACACGGGGCGCTCGCCCGCCTCGTCCAGGCGGGCCTTCAGCCATGCGCAGCGCTTCTCGCAGTACTTGCCGCCGTTGGCGCCCTCGTCGAGGGTGTCGAGGAAAAGAAAGTCGCCCTCGGGGCGGCGCAGCACCGTCTGCATGAATCCGTTCTCGTCGCGCGCCACGCCCGGTAGCGCCGCCAGCATGGGCGCACGCAGGTCGTGGTTTCCCGGCAGCGGGTAGACCGGCATTCCGAGGCGCGCGATCTGGCGCGCGAAGCCTTCGTACGCGGCGGGCTCGCCCTTGTGCGCGAGGTCGCCGGTGATGACGCAAACGTCCGCGTCCGCGTGGTTCGCAACCACGTCGTCGATGCACTGGGCGAGGCGCTCGTACGGGTCGGTCTGGTAGAGCGAATGGCCGGGCGTGACGAGGTGCGTGTCGGTGATGTGGATGAGCTTCATCGAAGGGTCGCCTTCATGGCGGCAGGTTGGCGTAGCCGCGGCTCGCGGCGGCGAGGAGCATTCGAGTGTAGTCGTCGGCGGGCTCGCGGAACACGGCGTCGGTGGGGCCGGCCTCGCGCACGCGCCCGTCGCGCATCACGACCACCCTGCTCGCCATCTGGCGGATCACGCCGAGGTCGTGGCTGATGAACAGGCACGCCGTATTCGACCGCCTCTGCAGGTCCTTGAGGATCGAGAGCACCTGCGCCTGCACCGAGACGTCGAGGGCCGACGTCACCTCGTCGCAGATCACGAGGTCGGGCTTGGCGGCGAAGGCGCGCGCGATCGCCACGCGCTGCTGCTGGCCGCCGGAGAGCTGGCGCGGGTAGTAGTCGAGCAGGCGCGGGTCGAGCTGCAGCTGCTCGAAGAGCTCGAGCGCCCGCGCGCGCGCCGCGGCGCCGGTGAGCCCGTGGAAAAGCGCGAGCGGGCGGGCGAGGATCGCCTCGATGCGCTGGCGCGGGTTCAGGGACGAGAGCGGGTCCTGGAAGACGATCTGGATGCGGCGGCGCTGCTCCTGCGTGCGCTCGCGCGCGACGCCTGCGAGCGGATGGCCGTCGAAGCGGATGCTGCCGTCGCCGGGCGCCAGCAGCCCGGCCACGATCGCGGCCGCGGTGCTCTTGCCGCTGCCCGATTCGCCCACGAGGCCCAGCGCCTCGCCCGGCGCGATCTCGAAGGACAGGCCCTCCACGGCGGGATCGGAGCGCCGGCGGCCGAGCCAGCCGCGCGCGGGATAGGTGAAGGACAGCTTCGAGACTGACAGCAGCGCCCCGGATCCCTTGGGCACGGACGCGTCCCCGGGCCGGTCCACGCGCGGGATCGCCGCCACGAGCTTGCGCGTGTAGCGCTCGCGCGGATTGCGGTAGACCTGCGCGGTCGGCCCTTGCTCGACCACGGCCCCGTCGAGCATCACCAGGACGCGATCGCACATCTCGGAGACGACATTCAGGTCGTGGCTTACGTAGACCAGGGCCGTGCGGAAGCGCTCGCGCAGGCTCTTCACCAGCTCCAGCACCTGCGTCTCGGTGGTCTTGTCG
>CAMPHL010000146.1 GCA_946885905.1 uncultured Pseudomonadota bacterium
TTGGCAGGACCGCCGCAGGATCCGAATCCTCGGCGAGCCAAGCGGGCAACAGGTAGAGCCGGCCGGGCATCGGGGGCTCGCGCCTCAGGGAACGTCGAAGCCTTCGGCGCGCAGCATCGCCGCAAGGGCGATGAGCGGCAGCCCCACGAGCGCCGTGGGGTCGTCGCCGTGCAGGCGCGAGAGAAGCGCGATGCCCAGGCCCTCGCTCTTGGCGCTGCCGGCCACGTCGAGGGCATGCTCGCGCTCGAGGTACCGGTCGATCTCCGCCTCGGACAAGCGCCGGAAAGCGACCTCCATCGTGACCAGCCGTTCGTGCCGGCGCTCCATCCGCGCGTTGAAGACGCACAATGCCGTATGGAACAGGACCGAATGGCCGCTCACCTCGCGCAGCTGCTGCCGGGCCCTGGCGAAGGTGCCGGGCTTGCCGATGGAGCGGCCGTCCAGGTCGGCGACCTGGTCGGAGCCGATGACCCACGCCTTGGGAAACTTGCGGGCGCCGGCCTCGGCCTTGAGGCGCGCGAGCCGGATCGCGGTCTCGCGCGGCGGCTCGGCGCCGTGGGCAGTCTCATCGACTTCGGGCTTCCACGTCTCGAACGGCAGGCCGAGGCGCTGCAGCAGTTCCCGGCGGTAGCGGGAGCTCGAGGCCAGGACTAATGAACTGTTCGCCAAATCAGTAATTTAGTATTGATATTTCAAGTCGATTCTAGCACACAATCATGGACGATCCCTGCCTCCTCGACCCCTCGCACATCTCGGCAAAGCCGCTCGTCTTCAAGGGGCGCTTCGTTCCCGCCGACCTCGAGCGGCTCGAAGGCTCGATCGCCGACGAGCGTGGCGAGCTGCGCTACGAGATCACCGCGGCCCTGGACAGGCGGCGTCGGAAGAGCGTGTCGTGTATAATCGAGGGCTTCGTTTTTCTCATATGCCAGAACAGTTTGGAAGCGTTCCGGCACGAAATATCGATCAACGACCGGCTCATCCTCGTCGACGACGAGTCCGGGCTTCCGTCGGTCGAGGAGGAGGACGAAAACGAAGACTACGTGGTCGCGGACGAGCCTCTGGACGTCCGGGACCTGGTCGAGGACGCGGTCCTGCTGTCTTTGCCTATGGTCCCGCGCAAGCCGGGGCTGGAAGACCCGGTGAAGCCAGGAGGGGAGCAGCCACGGCAATCGCCGTTCGCCGCCCTCGCGCGCCTCAAGAAAAGGTGATTCGAACAGGAGAATTCAAATGGCCGTCCAACAGAACAAGAAGTCGCCCTCGAAGCGCGGAATGCACCGGGCGCACGACCACCTCGGCAAGCCGCCGACCGCAGTCGAGCCCACCACGGGCGAAACGCACCTGCGCCACCACATCTCGCCGTCGGGCTACTACCGCGGCAAGAAGGTCATCCAGTCCAAGGAAGACTAGGTCCGGGCGGCCCCTGGCGATGCCGGTCATCGCCGTCGACGCCATGGGCGGGGACCACGGGCCTTCGGTCACCGTTCCCGCCAGCCTCGACTTCCTGGCCGCGGACAGCGAGAGCAGGCTGCTGCTCGTGGGGCTCAGGGAGCCCCTGGAGCGCGAGCTCGCGCGGGCCGATCCGGCGCTTCGTTCGCGCATCGAGATCGTGCCCGCCTCCGAGGTCGTGGGGATGGACGAGGACGTGCGGACCGCGATCCGCACCAAGAAGGATTCTTCGATGCGCGTGGCGATCGACCTCGTGAAGGACGGCCGCGCGCACGCTTGCGTGAGCGCCGGCAACACCGGCGCGCTCATGGGCACGGCCAAGTTCGTGCTGAAGACCCTTCCCGGCATCGACCGCCCCGCGATCTGCGCCGTCCTGCCCACCCGCAGGGGACGCGTCTATGCGCTCGACCTGGGCGCGAATGCCGACTGCACCCCGGAGCACCTGCAGCAGTTCGCCATCATGGGCGCCACGCTCGTGCGCGAGATGGAGGGCCTGCAGAACCCCTCGGTCGGGCTGCTCAACATCGGCTCCGAGGAGATCAAGGGCAACGAGGTGGTGAAGAAGGCGGGCGAGCTGCTGCGCGCCACGCCCATCAATTTCCACGGCAACGTAGAGGGCGACGACATCTACAAGGGAACCACCGATGTGGTCGTGTGCGACGGGTTCGCGGGCAACGTCGCCCTCAAGACCTCCGAGGGATTGGCCAAGATGCTGGGCGATTTCCTCAAGGAAGAGTTCACGCGCAGCTGGTGGACGAAGCTCCTGGCGGTCTTCGCCTGGCCGATCCTGCGCCGCTTCCGCAACCGCGTCGACCCCCGGCTCTACAACGGCGCGGCTCTGCTGGGCCTCAAGGGCATCGTCGTGAAAAGCCACGGCTCGGCCGACCGGCTCGCCTTCGCCACCGCGCTCAAGCGCGCGGCGGGCGAGGCGCGGCACGGCCTGATCGAGCGCATCGGCGAGCAGATCGCGGGCGTGCACGCGGCCGCCCCGGCGCAGGCGCCCGCGCCATGACCGGCTCGCGCACCCGATGATCCACGCCCGTATCACGGGAACCGGCGGGTATCTCCCGAGCAAGGTCCTTACCAACAAGGACCTCGAGGCGATGGTGCAGACGAGCGACGAATGGATCGTCGCCCGCACCGGGATCCGGGAGCGCCACATCGCGGCCGACGACGAGTTCACGAGCGACCTGGCCCTGCATGCCTGCCGCCGCGCGCTCGATGCGGCGGGGCGCACCAGCGCCGAGGTCGACCTCATCATCGTCGCGACCTCCACGCCGGACATGGTCTTCCCGTCGAGCGCGTGCCTGCTGCAGGCCAAGCTCGGCGTGAGCCGTGGCGCGGCGTTCGACCTGCAGGCGGTGTGCAGCGGGTTCGCCTATGCCCTGGCCGTCGCGGATTTGTTCGTGAAGTCCGGGGCCCACCGCTGCGCCCTGGTGGTCGGGGCCGAGGTCTTCTCGCGCATCCTCGACTGGAAGGACCGCGGCACCTGCGTGCTCTTCGGCGACGGCGCGGGCGCGGTCGTGCTCGAGGCCTCGGACAAGCCGGGAATCCTTTCGGCCAACCTGCATGCCGACGGCGCGCATGCCGCGATCCTCAACACACCCGGGCACGTCCGCGGCGGCGCGATCCACGGCGATCCCACGCTCAAGATGGACGGCGGCGCGGTCTTCAAGCTTGCCGTGCGGGTGCTGGAGGAGAGCGCCCGCGAGGCGCTCGCGAACAACGGCCTCGCGGTCGGCGACCTCGACGCCTACATCCCCCACCAGGCCAACGTGCGCATCATCTCGCACGTCGCCAGGAAGCTGGGGCTGCCCGAGGACAAGGCAATCGTCACGGTCGACCGGCACGCCAACACCTCCGCCGCATCGGTGCCGCTCGCGCTCGACGTCGCCGTACGCGACGGGCGCATCAAGCCGGGCCACCTCGTGCTGCTGCAGGGCGTGGGCGGCGGCTTCACCTGGGGCTCGGTCCTCCTTCGCTACTGACGCCTGATGCCTCACGCCTGCCTCGCCATCGTCTTTCCCGGTCAGGGCTCCCAGTCCGTCGGCATGGTCAAGGGATTCGCCGGCCTGCCGATCGTCGAGCAAACGTTTCGCGAAGCGTCGGCGATCGCGGACGTGGACTACTGGACGATGGCGAACGAAGGACCCGCGGAGCTGCAGAACCAGACGGTCAACACCCAGCCGCTGATGCTCGTGGCGGGCGTCGCGTGCTGGCGCGCCTGGCGCGAGAAGGGCGGCCCGATGCCAGCCTACTTCGCCGGGCACAGCCTGGGCGAGTACACGGCGCTCGTGGCGTCGAAGGCGCTGCGATTCGAGGATGCACTTCCCACCGTGCGCCTTCGCGCCCAAGCGATGCAGGAAGCCGTGCCCGAGGGCACCGGCGGGATCGCCGCCATCGTGGGCCTCGACGATGCCAGGCTGCCGGCCGTGCTCTCCGAAGCCGCCCAGGGCGACGTGGTCGAAGCCGCGAACCTCAACTCGCCGGGCCAGGTAGTCGTCGCCGGCCATCGCGCCGCCGTGGAACGCGCGATGGCGGTCGCGAAGGCACAGGGCGCGAAGCTCGTGAAGATGTTGCCGATGAGCGCTCCTTCGCACTGCAGCCTGATGAAGCCCGCGGCCGATCGGTTGCGTGAGCGCCTGGAGGCGATCGAGATCCGCAGCCCCGAAGTGCCCGTGATCCACAACCGCTTCGTCGAGTCCTTCGAAGACCCCGCCCGCATACGGACCGCGCTCGTGGAACAGCTCGACCATCCGGTGCGCTGGATCGAGACCGTGCAGTGGCTTTCCGCGCATGGCGTGAACCGTTTCGTCGAGTGCGGCCCGGGCAGGGTGCTCGCGGGGCTCGTGAAGCGCGTCTCGAAGGAAGCCGATGCCGTGGCCGTGACCGATTCCGCTGCCCTCGAGGCTGCGCTCAAGCTAGGTTGACCCCATGCTCGACGGACAAGTAGCCATCGTCACCGGCGCCTCGAGCGGCATCGGCGAGGCGATCCTGCAGGCGCTCGCGAAGGCCGGTGCCACGGTCGTGGGCACCGCCACGGGAGAAAAGGGGGTGGAGTCGATCTCGAACGGCCTCGCGGCGCTGTCCGCGAAAGGCGCCGGGCGCGTGCTCGACGTTCGCGACGCCAGCGGCTGCGCCGCATTCGTGGACAGGGTGCAGGAGGAGTTCGGCGCGCCCGCGATCCTGGTGAACAACGCGGGGGCCACGCGCGACAACCTGCTCGCGCGCATGAAGGACGAGGAATGGGACGACGTGCAGGCCACGAACCTCAAGTCGGTGTTCCTGCTCTCGCGCGCAGTGTTGCGCGGCATGATGAAGGCGCGCGCCGGGCGCATCGTGAACGTGACTTCCGTCGTGGGCTTCAGCGGCAACGCCGGGCAGACCAACTACGCCGCGGCCAAGGCCGGGATGGTGGGATTCTCGAAATCGCTCGCCCGCGAAGTGGGCAGCCGCAACATCACGGTGAACTGCGTGGCGCCGGGATTCATCGAAACCGACATGACGCGGGCGCTGCCCGAGGAGCAGGTCAAGCGCCTGGTCGACAACGTCCCGCTGGGGCGGCTGGGCCGCGTCGACGACGTCGCGCAGGCGGTGCTGTTCCTGTGCTCGCCCGGCGCCGCGTACATAACGGGCGCGACTTTGCACGTAAATGGCGGCATGTTCATGGATTGAGCAAGATTTCCCGGGGGCGCGCGAGGCGCGCGCCGCCGGGATTCGGGGGCGGAAGGGGGGTCAAACGATGCTAGAATTACGCGCTTTTCTCGCGCACGAAATCAACAGAATCAGCCTGGAGGAAGTCGATGGAAAACATTGAAGCCCGCGTCAAGAAGATCGTGGCAGAGCAACTGGGCGTCGCCGAAGCCGACATCAAGACCGAGTCGTCGTTCGTCGAGGACCTGGGCGCGGACTCGCTGGACAACGTGGAGCTGGTGATGGCCCTCGAGGAGGAGTTCGAGTGCGAGATCCCCGACGAGGAGGCCGAGAAGATCACCACCGTCCAGCAGGCCATCGACTACGTGAAGAGCCACGTCAAATCGTAGGTGATGTCGAAGCGCAGAGTCGTCGTCACCGGCCTCGGGATCGTCTCGCCCGTCGGCAACGGCATCAAGCAAGCGTGGGACAACCTCCTCGCGGGACGTAGCGGCGTAGGGCCGATCACGAAGTTCGACGCCGGGCAGCTTCCCACGCGCATCGCGGCGGAGGTGAAGAACTTCAACGCGGCCGACTGGATGCACCCCAAGGAAACGCGCCGCTCCGACACGTTCATCCACTATGGACTGGCCGCCACGAAGATGGCGCTGGACGACGCCGGCCTCGCCATCGACGATTCGAACGCCGAGCGGGTAGGCGTGAACGTGGGCTCCGGCATCGGCGGACTGCCGATGATCGAGGACAACATCCGCGAGATGATCGCCAAGGGCCCGAGGCGGCTCTCGCCCTTCTTCGTGCCGGGCTCGATCATCAACATGGTCGCGGGCCTGAACTCGATCCAGTACAAGGCCAAGGGCCCCAACGTGTCGATGGTCTCGGCGTGCACCACGAGCTCGCACTGCATCGGCGAGGCCGGCCGCATGATCGAGTACGGCGATGCGGACGTGATGATCGCGGGCGGCGCCGAGGCGTGCGTGAACATGTCCGGCGTGGGCGGCTTCTGCGCATGCAAGGCCCTGTCCGAACGCAACGACGACCCGGGCACGGCCTCGCGGCCGTTCGACCGCGACCGCGACGGCTTCGTGCTGGGCGAGGGCGCGGGCATCGTGATCCTCGAGGAGCTGGAATACGCGAAGAAGCGCGGCGCGCGCATCTACGCGGAGCTGGCCGGCATGGGCATGAGCGCCGATGCCAACCACATCACCGCGCCCAACATGGACGGCCCCCGGCGCGCCATGCTCGCGGCGATGCGCAACGCCGGGCTGAACGCCACGGACGTGGATTACGTGAACGCGCACGGCACGTCGACACCGCTCGGGGATGCGAACGAGACCGCGGCGCTCAAGGCCGCCTTCGGCGACCACGCCTACAAGCTCGCGGTGAACTCCACCAAATCGATGCACGGCCACCTGCTAGGCGCGGCCGGCGGGGTCGAGGCGGCGATCACGGCGCTTGCCTTGCACCACCAGGTCTCGCCGCCCACCACCAACATCATCACGCCGGACCCGGCGTGCGACCTCGACTACGTGCCCAACACGGCACGCCAGATGAAGATCGAGGTCGCCCTCTCCAACTCGTTCGGCTTCGGCGGCACCAACGGGACGCTCGCGTTCCGGCGCTTCCACTGATCCTCGTC
>CAMPHL010000147.1 GCA_946885905.1 uncultured Pseudomonadota bacterium
AGGCCCGAGCGCTCGAGGCGCTCGCGGGTCTCGGCCACCGAGAAGCCGCAGTCCATCATGACCCGCGTCTTCCCGCATTCGACCACCAGCGCGTTGCCCGAGCTGCCGCTGCCCAGCGAGGCGAAGCGCAGCGCCACTACTTCAACTGGTCGTAGAGGAGGTTCAGGATCCGCTTGCTGGTATTCGACTGGTCGGGCTGGCCCTGCGAATTCTGCACGACCACCTGCGACATGCTGGATCCGGCGTCCGCGACGTGGACCCGATACTGGGGCAGCTTGTCCCTGGGTGTATCGCTCTTCCAGAACTTGAGCTTGTCGAAGAAGCCCTCGTCGCCCTTGTTCCTCGGGGAAGACGAATCCTTCTCGGGGTCGACGTAGCGCACGTAGAAGAGGCCCTTGGTGCGATCACGATCCTCGACGGTGAAGCCGACGCGGTCGAGCGCGAGTCCCACGCGGCGCCAGGCGCGGTCGAAGCTGTCGTTCACCGTGAGCTGGTTGCCCTGCAGGACGGCATTGCGCTCGACCGCAGCGCTCGCCGCCGTGGGCTGCGTGCTCGCGACCTGGGTGCCTTGCTGCTTCGCCTGGGCTTCGGCCTGGGCCACGGCCTGCGTGGTGCCGATCTTCACCAGCAGCTTCTGCAGCATCTCGGCCTCGGCGTCCCGGTCGGCCGGGCGCGACTGCCACACGGTGCGGTCCTGGTTGGCGTCGGCGAAGATCTCCTCGACGTTGCGGTTGCTGATGAAGATTTCGGTGGTGCCGTACTCCGAGCCCTTCTCCAGGCGCGTGCGGTACTTGTCCCGCCGCGGCGTGGACCAGAGGTTCGGGGCGACCTTCCCCACCGTGCGGCGCATCAGGTCCTGGGGAATCTTGGACTTGTCCTCGTACCACTCGGTCTCGAGGATCCCGGTGTTGGCCTCTTCCTTGACCAGCTGGTAGCCGTTCTCGGCCCAGAACTCGCGCGCGATCGGCCAGACGGCGGCCGGCTCGCCCTTCACCACGAGCCAGCGCTGGTCGCCCTGGCGCTCGAGGCGCGCGCCCTCGATCTTCGGCAGCACCGCCCGCGCTTCGGGAGCGCCGGGAATGGCCGGCGCGTTGCCGCGCTGCGTGTACTGCGAGTACGTGGTTTGCGACTTGGGATCCGGGATGGCGTAGCGGTCCTCGGCCTGCGGGCGCGAGAGCTCGGGCGGCACTTCGAGGGACTGTGCGCGGCGGGCGGCGGCGCCCTTGTATTCGTCCTTGGTGTTGAACCAGCTGCAGCCGGATACGGCCGCGGCGGTGGCCAGGGCAAGGCAGATGCGGATGACATTCATGGTGACGCGGTTCCTTCGATTAGATGCAGCCGGCGGCGCGCAGCGCCCCGGCGACGGTCTCGTGGTGCTGCTGGGCGAGCGGCGTGAGCGGCAGCCGGATGCCCTCGGCGATGCGGCCCATCTTCTGCAGGGCCCACTTGACCGGGATCGGGTTGGATTCGATGAACAGGTGCTTGTGCAGCAGCAGCATCTTGTTGTTGAGCTCGACGGCGCGGGCGGTGTTGCCGGCGCGCGCGGCGGCGCACATTTCGTGCATGAGGCGGGGCGCCACGTTGGCGGTGACCGAGATCACGCCCTCGGCGCCCAGCTGGATCCAGGCGAGCGCGGCGTCGTCGTTGCCGCTGAAGACCATGAAGCCCTTCGGGCGGCGCATGAGCAGGTCGGTCACGCGCTCCACGTTGGAGGTCGCGTCCTTGATCCCCACGATGCCCTTCACCTCGGCCAGGCGCAAGATCGTGTCGTTGGCGAGATCGGCGACCGTCCTCGCGGGCACGTTGTAGAGAAGCATCGGCAGGTCGGTCGCCTCGGCGATCGCCCTGAAGTGGCGGTAGAGCCCTTCCTGCATGGGCTTGTTGTAGTACGGCACCACCGAAAGCGAGTACTTGGCGCCCGCCTTCGCGGCCGCCTGGGTGAGGTGGATGGCCTCCCTGGTCGAGTTGCCGCCCGTGCCCGCGATGACGGGAACCCGTCCGGCCGCGTATTCGACCGCGCGCTCGATGAGCTCGATGTGCTCCCCGACGTCCACCGTGGGCGATTCCCCGGTCGTGCCGACGATGACGATGCCGTCGGTGCCCTCGGCCACGTGCCAGTCGACCAGCTTCCTGAGGCCTGGCAGGTCGAGCGCGCCATCGGCGGCCATGGGGGTGACGATGGCGACGAGACTTCCGGAAAGCATGCGGTGAACCGATTCGGGAAAGCGCAGATTTTACAAGGAAAACGAGGGCCGAACCGGGGCTTGGCACCGGTACGGCTGGGTCACGCCCCGGTTTCGCGGCGGGCGCAGATCCGCTGGATCGCCGCCGGGCGCGGCGAGTCCACGACCAGGTCTTCGTAGGCGAGCACCCGCAGGTGCCCCCGGACCGTTTCCAGCAGTTCCCCGGGTTCGAGCAGGAAGGCCGGATTCGAGGGCTTGCCGAAGCGCTCGTTGCCGCGCGCGAAGGTTTCGTAGACGAGGACGCCACCGGGGACCAATGCGCCGACGAGGATCGGGAGCAGCGGCCGATGCAGGTAGTTCGTGACTACGATCCCGTCGAAGGCTACGCCCGGATACGGCCACGGCCCGCCCTCCACGTCCGCTCCCAGAACGCAGATGCCATCAGGGGGGTCGACGAACGCGCTCGCATCGCGGTCGACCGCGCTCACCTCGAAACCCATCTGCGCGAGCCAGCGCGCATGCCGGCCCGACCCGCAGGCGAGGTCGAGAACCTCTCCTCCGGGCCGGATGAGTGGCGCCCAGCGCAGGACCCAGGCGCTCGGCTCGAGATCGGCGTGCGTGTGCATGGACGTTATGATTCGCGGAATGATCAAGACCCTCGCCAAGATTATCGCCGCTGGAGTGATTGCCGCAGTCGCCCTCGTCGGCGGCGCGCTCTGGCTGGGCGATCGCAAGGTCGACCGGCGGATCGACGTCCGCGTGGTCCCGGTGCCCTTCGCCAAGCCGACCCCCCAGGTGCTGCAGCTCGGCAAGTACCTGTTCGAATCGCGTGGATGCAGCGAATGCCACGGCAGGGACGGGGCCGGGCGGGTCGTCATCGACGAGCCGGGCGGCATCTACGTTCGCAGCCCCGACATTTCGCCGGCATCCACGTCCATGGTGGCCAATTACACCGAGGCCGACTGGGTGCGATCGATCCGCCACGGCGTCGATCCCGCGGGCCGCGCGCTCCTCATCATGCCGAGCGAGGACTACAACCGCATGAACGACGGCGACCTCGCGGCGCTGGTGGCCTACATCCGGAGCCTCCCTCCCGGCCGCGGCACCCTCGGCGAGGTGCGCCTGCCCAAGGTGGTGCGCGTAATGTACGGCGTGGGCGCCTTCAAGGACGGCTACGAGAAGATCGACCACAGGCTCCCCCCCGCCCAGCCGGTCGCCGTAGGGGTGACACCCGAGCACGGCGGGTACGTGGCCACGATGTGCGCGGGATGCCACGGGCCCGCCTATTCCGGCGGACGCATCCCCGCCTCTCCTCCCGACTGGCCGCCGGCCTCGAACCTCACGCCGGGCGAAGGCAGCGTGATGCAGCGCTATCCCACCGTGGAAGCCTTCACGGGTATGCTGCGCAGCGGCAAGCGCCCCGACGGAGGCCAAGTGAGCAAGGTGATGCCCTTCGAGACGCTCGCGAACCTGAACGACACGGACGTCCGGGCGCTCTACGCCTTCCTCAGGACGCTGCCGCCGCGCAAGACCGGCGAGAAGTGACGACCCGGTTCGAAAGGCCGCACGCTACGGATTTCAACCTGAACGCGACATGAACGCCACTATCAACGCCAACGCCGAAATCGTCGAGCTCACGCCGTATTCGCCCATGTGGCCGGTGACGTTCGACATCGAGAAGGAACGCCTCCTGGCGATCTTCGGCGCAGACTCGGTCATCGTCGAGCACGTCGGCAGCACGGCGGTGCCCGGCCTCGGCTCCAAGCCCATCATCGACATCCTGCTCGGCGCGCCCACCCTGGCGGTCGTCGAGCGCCACATTCCGCAGCTCGTCGAGTCCGGGTACCGGTACGTGCCCGAGCTCGAGAAGGCCATGCCCCAGCGCCGCTACCTCGTGAAGCCCCGTGGCCAGCCAGGCAGCTTCAACCTGCACGCCGTGGTCTACGACACCTGGTTCTGGAAGGACTTGATCGAGTTCCGCGACATCCTGCGCCGCGATCCGCTGATCGCCGAGCGCTATTGGCGCCTGAAGGGCCTGCTGCAGACGCGCTTCCGCAACGACCGCCAGGCCTACAACGACGGCAAGAGCGAGTTCATCCGCAACGCGCTCGGCAGGAAGCCGGGGGCGTCGTCGGGCTGAGCATGCGCGAGTGGCGCGAGGTCGACGCGCGCGTCTTCCGCGAGGAGATCGCCAGCCGCTACGAGCCCGCGGTGCTGCGCGGCGTGGTCGCGCAGTGGCCGGCGGTGCGCGAAGCCCTCGCCTCTCCGGCAGGCTTCTGCACCTACCTCGCGAAAATGGACACCGGTGCGCCGGTCGATGTGCTGCGGATGCCGCCCTCCGTTCGCGGACGCATCTTCTACAACGACGCGCTGAACGGCTTCAACTTCACGCGCGACAAGGGCTCGGTGAGCTCGGTGCTCGAGCGCGTGGCCAAGTACGCGAAGGCCACGCAACCCGGCTCGGTGGTGGCCCAGAGCGCGCCGATCGCCGAGTGCCTGCCGCGCTTCGCGACCGAGAACGTGCTGCCGCTGCTGCACGAGTCGGTGAAGCCGCGCATCTGGCTGGGAACGGCGGTCGTGACGCCCGCGCACTTCGACGAGTCGGGTAACGTCGCATGCGTGGTGGCGGGCAGGCGCCGCTTCACGCTCTTTCCGCCCGAGCAGGTCGCCAACCTCTACATCGGCCCGCTCGACTTCGCTCCGACGGGCACGCCGATCAGCCTGGTGTCGTTCCGCGAGCCCGACTACGCACGCTTCCCGCGGTTTCGCAAAGCGCTATCGGCCGCGCACGTCGCGGAGCTGGGGCCGGGCGACGCGATCTATATCCCGCCGCTCTGGTGGCACCACGTCGAGTCGCTCGACGCGCTGAATGCGCTGGTGAACTACTGGTGGAAGGGGCCGCCCGATGCTCCAGCCGATGCGCCCTCGGCCATCGGCGCGCTGCACCAGTCGCTCGAGGCGTTCCAGGACGCTTCGCCGGAGCAGCGCGCCGCGTGGGATGCGCTTTTCGGCCATTTCGTTTTCAAGCGGCAAGACGGATAGGAACCGCGGTTTCAGAGTATGGACAGGGTGCCCCCGCAATTCGATAATGGCAGCATGAATCGGGCCACCAGAGTCGTTCGCGTCCGCCGGCCGGGCGAGCCTGCGCCCGAGGCGCCGGGCTGGGCCGACTCGACGCCGGAATCGCGCATGAGCGCGGTCTGGGAACTTACTCTCCAATGCCTCGCGTGGAGCGGGTCCGTTGAGCCCAGACTTCAGAGATCTGTTGTCCGCATTCAACGCGCACCGCGTTGAGTACCTCGTTGTGGGCGCTCACGCCCTTGCCGCGTACGGCCACGTCCGTGCTACCGGTGACCTCGACGTGTGGGTGCGGCCCGAAGGCGGCAATGCCAGGCGCGTCATCGAAGCGCTGCACGAGTTCGGTGCCCCGGTCCAGGACCTCGCCGTAGCCGACCTCTGTCTGGCGGGAACGGTCTTCCAGATCGGGGTAGCGCCCATCCGCATCGACGTCTTGACCGCTATCGACGGCGTGACTTTCGAGGAGGCCTGGCCCGATCGACTCGTCGCGCGCTTCGTCGACCTCGAGGTTGCGGTCCTGTCAGCTGCTCACCTGGTTCGCAACAAGCGGACCGTCGGCCGCACCCAGGACCTGGCAGACGTGGAGTGGCTGGAGAAGCACGGCAAGCGTTAGGTGGAGCACTGCACCAGCTTCAGGCCGCCGCCAGGCTCTTCGGCGTCACCTGCTCCACTCCCATCTCCTTCAGCGCCTCCGCCACGGCCGAGACGACGTTCCTCATCTCGTTGGCGTCGATCGCGCCGATGCAGCCCACGCGGAAGGTCTCGACCTGGGTGAGCTTGCCGGGATAAAGGATGTAGCCACGCGCCTTCACCTTCTCGTAGAACGGCTTGAAGGAATAGGCCGCATCGCCGGGAGCATGGAAGGTGACGATCACCGGGGCCTGCACCTGGCGCGGCAGGAAGGTGCGAAAGCCCAGCGCGGCCATGCCCTCGACCAGCGTCTCGCAGTTCTTGCGGTAGCGCGCGCCGCGCGCCGCCGTGCCGCCCTCGGCCTTGAACTGGTCGAGCGCGCTGCGGAAGGCCGCGACAACGTGCGTGGGCGGCGTGAAGCGCCATTGCGTCGTCTTCTGCATGTAGGTCCACTGGTCGTGCAAGTCCATCGCGAGCGAGTGCGAGTTGCCCTGGCTCTTCTCCAGCGCCGCGCGCCGGCAGATCACGACGCCCATGCCGGGAGGACCCTCGATGCACTTGCCGGATGCCGCCACCACGGCGTCGACCGGGTACTTCGAGACGTCGATCTCGATCGCCCCGAACGAGCTCATCGCATCGACGATCAACCCCTTGCCATGGCGCGCGCACACGGCCGCGATCTCGGGCAGCGGATTCAGGATGCCGGTGCCGGTCTCGCAGTGCACCTGCGCCACATGCGTGATCGCAGGATCGCGCGCGATCGCCTCCTCCACCATCGCCGCCGTCGGATGCTTGTCCTCGGCGATGTCGATCGCCGTGCAGGCGCGGCCGAGGTAC
>CAMPHL010000148.1 GCA_946885905.1 uncultured Pseudomonadota bacterium
CCACCGCGGGCGCCGGGCGCTACACGGGCGGCCTCTGGGTCGGCAAGTTCATCAAGACCGTGACCTACCAGCGCCTCACGAAGAAAGCCAGCCACAGGATCGCCCCCATCGTCTCGCGCATCTGCGAGGCCGAGGGGATGATGGCCCACAAGCTCACCGCCGACGTACGCACCGAGCGCTACGACTAACGCCCCCCAAGGAGGAAAGCCATGGACGACAACAACGCAGGACGCTCGCGCCGCAAGTTCCTCGAAGACCTTTCCGTGCTCGCCGGCAGCGCCGCGGCGGGCACGATGCTGCCCACCCTGCCCGCCATCGCGCAGGCGAAGTCCTCGGCCACCGGCACGGTCCGCGTCTGGGGCGAGCCGGGTCCGTACGGCGGCGTCGCCGTGGACGGAATGAACGAATGGGCCTCGAAGAACGCGCCCGGGCTCAAGTTCCAGATCGAGTCGCTCTCCTGGGACAGCGTGTACGTGAAGCTCATGACGGATCTCGCCGCGCGCCGTCCGGCCAATTGCATCAGCGTCGAATCGCCCATCGCCATGCAGCTCATGGCGCAGGGCCTGCTCGAGCCGGTGGACGACGTGGTCGCCAAGGTGGGCAAGAACCGCCTCATCGACGGTGCGAAATGGGAATACTGGGGCGCGTGGAAGGGCAAGCAGTACGTGCTGCCCGCGCACCACCAGCCGCACCTGCTGCTCGTGCGCCAGGACATCGTGGACGAGCTGGGCCTGGGCGACCCCGACAAGTGGGACTGGAACGACCTGCGCAAGGCCGCGCAGACCATCTCCGAGAAGAAGAAGGACATGGCGGGCATCGCGCTCGCGCTCGGGCGCAACCTCTGCACCGACTACCACTTCGCCGCGCTCCTGCACTCCGCGGGCGGGCGCATGTTCGACGCTTCGAAGCAGTTCGAGGTGGTGTTCGACAGCCCCGCCACGGTGGAAGCGCTCGAGTACGTGAAGTCGCTGCTGCCCTTCATGCCCAAGGGCGCGGTGGGCTTCAGCTTCCTCGAGGTGGTCGACGCCATCGTGAAGGGCCAGGCCGGCATGGCCTTCTACTGGGGCCGCCCGTACGGCCGCGCCTGGGACGAGAACAAGGAAGTCTTCAAGAACCTCGAGGCCTACAACCACGCGCGCCATCCCAAGACGGGGAACCGCTCGAACTGGAACGACTTCCAGGGCTGGTGCATCCCGAAGGCCAACAACCCGTACATCAAGGAGGTGAAGGCCGCGCTCGCCTACTACCAGACCTCCAAGGTGTGGCCGGTGCGTTACTGCCACTCGCTGGTGCCGAACGTCTCCCCCGTCTACAAGGACGTGGCGGCCGACCCGGCGCTGCAGACGCACCAGTTCTACGAGACCAAGAAGCGCACCATCAACACCTACTACGTGGACTCGCTCAAGAACTCGAGCAGCACCGCGAACGAGCTGCTGGGCGGCGTGAACCCGCTCGCCGGCATCGTGCACGGGCGCGCCATCCTCGCGCAGACCGTGCAGAAGGTGGTGATCGACAACATGAAGCCCGCGGACGCCGCCAAGTGGGGCGCGAAAGAGCTCGAATCCGTGCGCAAGGAGCACTTCTCGCTCGTCATCTGACCGCGATGCGCAAGCACTGGAGGGAGGCCGACAACCGGCTCGGCCTCCTCTTCATCGCGCCCTTCGTCCTCGCGGCGCTGGTGTTCATGGTCTATCCGGTGGTGGAAAGCATCCGGATGGCCTTCTACTACATCGACCCGCTGAATCCCGACGGTCAGCGCTTCGCGGGCCTCGCCAACTTCGAGACGGTGCTGCGCGACCCGCTCTTCTGGTCGTCCTTCCGCAACGCCGCCTACTGGACCTTCGTCTCGATCATCCTGCAGACGGTGATCGGGGTCGCCTTCGCGTTGCTGCTCCACCTGCCGCTGCGCGGCATCTCGATCTTCCGCGGCCTGCTGCTCTTCCCCTACATCGTGCCCACGGTGGTGATCGCGCTCTGCTGGCAATGGATGCTCACCCCGGACGGCATCGTGAACCACCTGCTGCGCGTCACGGGCCTCATCGACGAGAACATCTACTGGCTCTCCAAGCCCGACATGGCGATGCTCTCCACCATCATGCTGAACGTGTGGAAGTACACGCCGTTCGTCACGATCTGCGTGCTGGCCCGGCTGCAGACGGTGCCCATGGAGCTCTATGACGCGGCGCGCGTGGATGGCGCGGGTGTCGTGCGCCGCTTCTGGGACGTAACACTCCCGCAGCTGGCCGAAGTGCTCGCGGTGGTCGTGGTCTTCCGCACCATCTGGACCTTCAACAAGTTCGAGGAGATCTACCTCCTCACGCGCGGAGGTCCCGGCACCTCGACCTACAACCTCGCGATCTACTCGTTCGAGCAGTCCATCGCCAACCTGCGCATGGGCGTGGGTGCGGCCACGGGCGTGATCATGATGATGATGCTGTTCCTCGGCAGCATCCTCTACATCCGCCTCTTCCGCTTCCAGGAGGACGCATGACGCCGATGCAGAAGGTGCGCGCCCGCAAGTGGCTGGGCAGAGTGGTCGCTTACGGCGCGCTGGTCGTGGTCACGCTCGCCGTCTGCTTTCCGCTCATGTGGGCGCTCTCCACCTCGCTCAAGCCCAAGGCCGAGCTCTCGACGGCCCCCACGCTCATCCCCAAGCAGGCGACGCTCGAGAACTACCGGCACCTCCTCACCGGCAAGGCGCAGTACTTCGGCGGCGCCTCGGGCGACTACCAGCCGACCACCGCGCCGCCGCAGTACTTCATGTCGTGGTTCGGCAACAGCGTGATCGTGAGCGTGGGCAGCACCCTCATCAGCATCGTGATCAGCACCCTCGCCGCCTACAGCGTGACGCGCTTCCGATACCGCTTCCGCATGGCGGTGCCCTACTTCAGCCTGCTGGGCTACATGGTGCCGTCGATCATCCTGGTGTTCCCGCTCTTCCTGGTGATGACGCGCCTGGAGCTCACCGACTCGCTCTGGAGCCTGACATTGGGGTACGTGTCGGTGACGCTCCCCTTCTGCATGTGGCTCCTCTGGGCGTTCTTCCGCTCGATCCCGGTGGAGCTCGAGGAAGCGGGGCTCATCGACGGAGCGAGCCGCATCCGGGTGTTCTACGAGGTGGTGCTGCCCTCGGCGCTGCCGGGGATCATCGCGGCGGCGATCTTCTCGCTCATCGTGTCGTGGAACGATTACCTCTTCGCGCGCGTGTTCATGAACACCACCGAGCACTACCCGCTAACCGTGGGCGTGATGCTCTTCTTCGAGGGCGTGCACGTGGACTGGGGGCTCATGATGGCCTCCGCGGTGCTGATGACCGTGCCCATGGCCGTGCTCTTCATGCTGCTGCAGCGCCACCTCGTCGCGGGCTTCGGCGCCGGCGCGGTGAAGGGCTGAGCGCCGCATGACGATCCGCATCGACGGCATCACCAAGCGCTTCGGCAAGACCGAGGTGCTGCGCTCGGTGAACCTGGAGTTCCCCGAGCGCGAGTTCATCACGCTCGTGGGGCCGAGCGGCTGCGGCAAGACCACGCTGCTTCGTATCCTCTCGGGGCTGGAGACGCCCACCTCCGGCGAGATCTGGCACGGCGACAAGCCCATCGGGCACCTCGCCCCTGGGGCGCGCGACATCGCGATGGTGTTCCAGAACTACGCGCTCTACCCGAACATGGACGTGTTCCACAACATGGCTTACGGGTTGCGCGTCCGACATACGCCGCCCGAGGAGACCAAGCGCCGGGTGCACGAGGCCGCCCGCGTGCTGGAGATCGACCACCTGCTCACGAGGAAGCCGCGCGAGCTCTCCGGCGGGCAACGCCAGCGGGTGGCTCTGGGCCGCGCCATGGTGCGCCGGCCCTGGCTGTTTCTCCTCGACGAGCCGCTCTCCAACCTCGACGCCAAGCTGCGCGTCACGATGCGGGGGGAGTTGAAGCGCGTGCACCAGGCGCTGGAGACGACCACCGTCTACGTGACGCACGACCAGCTCGAGGCGATGACGATGTCCGATCGCATCGCCGTGATGCACGCGGGTATCGTCCAGCAGTTCGCGACGCCGGAGGTGGTGTATCGGCACCCGGCGAACCTCTTCGTGGCGGGCTTCATCGGCAGTCCGCCCATGAATATCCTGCATGGGGTCGCGCTGACGGACGGTCGCTTGCAGCTTTCCGGCGACATGATCGGTGGCATCCGTCCGCAGGACATCGGGCTCTCGCTATCGCCGGTGCAAGACGCACTCGAGGGCGAGGTGCAGATGGTGCAGTTGCTCGGCCCCGAGAAGATGGTGGAGGTCTCGTGCGCCGGACGCATGTTGTCGGTGATCGTCGATGCCGACCTCGCCGTCGGCACCGGGCAGCGCGCGTGGCTCACGTTCGACCCCGCGCGGCTGCACCTCTTCGACGCGAAGACCGAGATGAACGTGCTTCCCACGCCGGGGCCCTGATGGCGATCGGCAGGGGCTCGGGGAAGGCGACATTGGCGGACGTGGCACGCCGTGCCGGAGTGCACAAGGCGACCGCGTCGCGCGCTCTTTCGATGCCCGGCAAGATTTCGTCGGCCACGGTCGCCCGCGTGCGCACCGCGATGCGCGACCTGGGCTACGTCTCGAACGGCGTGGCCCGCGCGCTCTCCACGCGCAAGACCCGCACCATCGGCTCGATCCTGCCCACGCTGGACAACGCGATCTATGCCGTGAGCACGGTGAGCCTCGAGCGCCGGCTCGAGCGCTCGGGCTATGTGCTGCTGGTTTCCTGCCACGAGTTCAACCCGGCGGCCGAGACGCGCGCGCTGGAGGCGATGCTGAGCCGCGGCGTGGACGGGCTCGTCCTCGTGGGCCAGGAGCATTCGCGGGCAACGCTCGCGCGGCTTCGCTCGAGCGGCGTACCGCACGTCTTCACGTGGAGCAAAGCGAAGGGCGCGCGCCCCACCGTGGGGTTCGATAACCGGGAGGCGGGGCGCCTCGTCGCGCGCCACCTCGTCGCGCTCGGGCATCGCCGCATCGCCATGATCGCGGGCGTGGTCTCGGGCAACGACCGCGCGCGCGACCGCCTGGCGGGGGTTCGCGAGGCGCTCGAGGACGCCGGCATCAAGCTTCGCGACGATCTCGTGACGCAGCGCCCCTATTCCCTGGAAGGCGGCGCCGAGGGTTTCATTCACCTGATGCGCGCGGCGCATCCGCCGACCGCCATCATCTGCGGCAACGACGTGCTGGCGCTAGGGGCGATGCGCGAGGCTCGGATCAAGGGCATCGCGGTTCCCGCCAAGCTCTCGATCACGGGCTTCGACGACATGGCGATGGCGCGCGTGGCCTCGCCCGAGCTCACCACCGTGCACTTTCCGATGGACGAGGTCGGCTGGAACGCGGGCGAGCTGCTGCTGGGCATGCTTGGGGAGGCGGTGGGCCCGGTGACGCGGGACCTGCCGATCACGCTGGTGGCGCGGGAGTCGAGCGGGCCGCCGCCGAGGTAAGGGATCACCCTTTCTTCGAAGCGTCTTTCTTCGAGAGCCGTTCCTTCAGGTCCGCGAAGGGATTGTGCGTCGCGACGGGATGCGGCGAAGCGGCGGGACTGCTGCCCTGCCCCGTGGCCGCTTCCAGCTGCTTCTGATGCTCGTTGTCGTGGCAGTACACGCACAGCAGCTCCCAGTTGCTGCCGTCGGGCGGGTTGTTGGAATGGTTGTGGTCCCGGTGGTGGACGGTGAGCTCGCGCAGGTTGGCGCTGGTGAACTCGCGGGCGCAGCGGCCGCAGATCCATGGATAGATCTTGAGTGCCCGTTCGCGGTAGCTCGATTCGCTCATGGGGATCCCCCGTCCTTGCCGCATCGAGCCTTATCATCGCACTCATGGCCGCATACTCGCTGCGGGATTACCACGAGCGCAGCAAGCACCGCCTGGAGCGGTATGCGCCGGGGCCCGGCCGGCTCGACTGGGCCAACCAGCCGAATCCCTTCCGCCGCTACGAAGGCGCCGAGCGCATCGAGCTGCCGCTGCGCGCCGACCATCTCGACACGCGCTACGGCCCGCTGCGCGGCGGCCGGCTGCCCGCCCCGCGGCCTTTCGACCTCGATTCGATCGCGACGCTGTTCGAGCTCTCGCTCGGATTGTCGGCCTGGAAGGCCTATGGCGAGAACACCTGGGCGCTGCGCTGCAATCCCTCGAGCGGCAACCTCCATCCCACGGAGGGCTACCTGGTCACGGGGGGCGCGCCGGGCATCGCGCCCGGTGTGCATCACTATGTGAGCTGCGACCACGCGCTCGAGCGCCGCGGACAGTGGGACAGCGCTGTCGAACTGCCGGGAATCGTCGTGGGGCTCACGAGCATCGCCTGGCGTGAGGCCTGGAAGTACGGCATGCGGGCATTCCGCTATTGCCAGCACGACTGCGGCCACGCGATCGCCGCGGTGAGTTACGCCGCCGCGGCGCTCGGCTGGCAGGCGCGCCTGCTCGCGGCGCCCGGTGACGCGAGCGTGGCCGCGCTGCTCGGGCTGGGCGACGACCCGGTCCGACAGGAAGCCGAGGCACCGGATGGCCTCCTGTGGATCTCGACTGGCGAGCCCGCACCCAGGCAACTTCCGCCGGCGCCATCGCGCTGGCATGGCAAGGCCAATCGACTAAGCGCCGATCACGTCGAATGGTCCGACATCGGGAAAGTGCATGGGCTCACCGTCAAGCCGGAGCTGGATTCCGAGCCTGCGAGCACGTTCACCGCGATCCACGAA
>CAMPHL010000149.1 GCA_946885905.1 uncultured Pseudomonadota bacterium
CTGGCCGCGAGCAGGCGCGTCACCGTGTCGGTGATCCCTCCGGGCGTGTAGGGCACGATCCAACGAATCGGGCGGGCGGGATAGGTTTCCTGCGCGAAGGTGGCGCAGGACGCGGCCAGCATGAGCAGCGACGCGAAGCAGTGCTTCCAGGCTCTCATAGGAACCTCCGAGGAGCGGTCAGCTTACACCGTTAAACGTTTTCCCCTCCATCGCCAGGCGCTCCAGCAACGGAGCGGGCTGCCAGAAGCGCGGGTCGCCGTGCGGATTGGCCGCGAAAGCACGCATGCGTTCGACCACCCGGGGCAAACCCACCAGGTCGGCGTGCTTGAGCGGCCCGCCCCGAAACCGCGGGTAGCCGTAGCCTGCGAGGTAGACGGCGTCCACGTCGGAAGCGCGCACGGCGATGCCCTCCTCGACGATGCGCGCGCCTTCATTGACCAGCGCGTACATGCAGCGCTCGACGATCTCGGAGTCCTCGATGGCGCGCGCGGCGATGCCGTGCTCGGCGCGATACGCAGCGATCATGGTCTCGACCGCCGGGTCCGGGATCGCCTCGCGGCCGCCCTGCTCGTAGCGATACCAGCCGGCGCCCGTCTTCTGCCCGAAGCGGCCGGCCTCGCAAAGCCGGTCGGCAACCCGGGAGATCACCATGTCCGGGCGTTCGACGTAGCGGCGCTTCCGTACCGCCCAGCCGATGTCGTTGCCGGCGAGGTCGCTCACCCGGAAGGGGCCCATCGCCATGCCGAAGGCCTCGAGCGCGCGGTCCACCTGGTGCGGCGTGGCGCCCTCCTCGAGCAGGAACCAGGCCTGGTTGTAGTACTGCGCGAGCATGCGGTTGCCGATGAAGCCGTCGCAGACGCCGGAGACCACCGCGGTCTTGCCGGTACGCTTCGCCACTTGCATCACGGTGGCGAGCACGTCGCGCGCGGTGGCCTTGCCCCGCACGACTTCCAGCAGGCGCATCACGTGCGCCGGGCTGAAGTAGTGCATCCCGACCACGTCCTGTGGCCGGCGGGTCGCGTCGGCGATGCGGTCCACGTCCAGGGTCGAGGTGTTCGTCGCCAGGATCGCGCCTTCCCGTGCGGCCGCGTCCAGCCGGCGGAAGACGCCCTGCTTGACCCCCATCTCCTCGAACACGGCCTCGACCACGAGGTCGGCGGAAGCGACGGCTTCCATGGAGAGCGTGGGGGAGAGCTGTGCCAGGCGCCGATCAACTTCGTCCGCCCCGAGCTTGCCGCGCTTCACGCTCGCCTCGTAATTGCGCCGGATCGCCGCCAGTCCGCGATCGAGTGCCGCATGCGTGGTATCGACGAGCGTCACCGGCAGGCCCGCATTGAGGAAGCTCATCGCGATGCCTCCGCCCATCGTCCCGGCCCCGATCACGGCGACTCGATCGACGCGGCGCGGCACGACTTCCGGTCCGACATCGGGAATTTTCGCGGCCGCGCGCTCGGCGAAGAAAGCGTGCCGCAGGGCCTTCGACTCGGGCGTTTCCATGAGGTCCACGAAGAGCGAGCGCTCGAAGGCGATTGCGTCATCGAACGGCTTCGAAGCGGCGGCTTCTATCGCATCGATGCAGCGAAGCGGCGCGGGCTGTCCTCGCCATTGCTTCGCGGCGTTGGCGCGCGCGGCGTCCATCGATCCTGGCGGCGGCGGCTCCGGCTTGCGGTCGCGCAGCCGCGGCAGCGGCCGCTTCGCAGCGATCCCCTTGGCGAACTCGATCGCGCCCTCGAGCAGATCGCCCTCGATGAGGACATCGACCAGCGTGCCCGCAAGCTTCGCGCCTACGACCGGCTCTCCGGTCACGATCATCTCCAGCGCCCGTTGCATGCCGATCGCGCGCGGCAGCCTTTGCGTTCCCCCCGCCCCGGGCAGCAATCCCAGCTTCACCTCGGGCAGCGCGAACTGCGCGCCGGGCTTCGCCACGCGGTAATGGCAGCCGAGCGCGAGCTCGAGGCCGCCTCCCATGCAGGTGCCGTCGATGGCGGCGACAACCGGCTTCGCGCCCGACTCGGCGGCCGAGATCAGCGTGCGGAGCGTTGGCTCCGTGAGCGACTTGGGCGTATTGAACTCGCGGATGTCGGCGCCGCCCGAAAAGAGGCCGTTCGCGCCGATCACCACGATGGCAGTTACGGCGGGGTCGGCGTTGGCCACCGCGAATGCGGCGGCGACACTCTCGCGCACCGCAAGCCCCAGGCCGTTGACGGGAGGATTGTCGAGGGTGACGACGGCTACACCGCGCTCCACGCGCAAGGCGTTGCCGCTCATTTGGACGCCGTGACCGAGGCCTTGTCGCGCGGGGCTGCCTTGTCGAGATCGATGTCCACGTACTTCCACCAGTTGCTGCTGGCGACCAGCTGGCGGTAGTACCCGATGACGTGCGGATACCACATGTCCGTGCGGATGCGGTGCGTGTTCACTTTCCAGGGCACGTAGGCCACGACGAGCTTGGCCATCCCCTGGTAGAGCCTGGTGCGCTCGGGGCTGTCGGGCATGGCACGGGCCTTCTCGTAGAGCGCGTCGTACTCCGGCAGCCGGAAGCGGGCGAGGTTGTTTTCGGTGTTCTTGCCCCAGAGCACGCCCAGCCACGTTTCCGCGTCGGGCGACGAGGCGGTCCCCCCGAGCTGCCACATCTGCAGCTTGCCCACGCGCGCTTCCTTCAGCAGGTCCGGCCACTTCGCCTTGCGGAAGCTGATCCTCACGCCGATGTCGTCCATGCTGCGCTTCCAGAGCTCGTCGATCTGCTGGTCGCGCGCGGTGGGCGTCGAGTTGGCCTTGAGCTCGAGGGGCGAGCCGTCCGGGCGCTCGCGATAACCGTCGCCGTCGCGGTCGACGTAGCCGAACATGTCTAGCAGCGCCTTCGCCTTGGGCACGTTGTACTCGCCGGCGCTGGTGCGGAAGCTCGGGTCCCACCCCGCCACGCCCGGGCTGTAGGGAGTCATTGCCGGGATCG
The DNA here is from genome assembly GCA_946885905.1 of uncultured Pseudomonadota bacterium. Next base: position 2,954 of record CAMPHL010000149.1, read on the forward strand.
CCTGCCCCTTGCGGATGATGGCGATCTCGTCGTGGGTCTTATAGCCCAGCGAAATCGCGCGGCGCAGCGCCACCTTCTCGGGCGTGTAGCCGCCGACCACCGGGTCGTCCATGTTGAAGAAGTTGTAGGTGATGTCGAGGGCGGGCACCTGTTCCATCTGGATGCCCTTGCGCGCCAGGTGCGGCGCCAGCTTGTTGTTGGGCACCGCCTGGTTGGCGAACTCGTCGGGCAGCTGGTAGAGCATGTCCATCTCGCCGTTCAGGAACGAGAGCCAGCGCGGCTGCGTCTCCTCGATGACCGAGATCTCGATGCGCCCGACCATCGGCAGGCGCTTGCCCTTGTGCATGCGCAGGATCTCGTTGGCGCGCGCGTCGTCCGGCGCCGGGTGGCCGTCGAAGTACTCCTCGCGGAAACCGGGGTTCGCCTCCAGCACGATCCGCGACGAGCGCTTCCAGTGGGCCAGGCGGTACGGGCCCGTTCCGACCGGGTGCGAGCCCACGTCCTCGCCGTACTTCTCGACCACCTCGCGTGCGAGGGCGCAGGTGATGCGGCAATCGGCGAAGTTGTAGATGAAGACGAAGATGGGCTCCTTGATGCGCACCTGCAGGGTGTACTTGTCGATCGCCTTCAAACCCTCGATCGGAGCGTCGTAGTCGAACTTCCCGGTCTTGCGCGCGCGCTCTACCGCCTCGTCGGCGCCCAGCACGTAAGGCTCGAGCTCCGCGATCTGCGTCGAGCGCAGCTTCGGGTCGAGCACGCGCTTCATGGAGAACACGTAGTCGTGGGCCGTGAGCTCGCGCTTGCGGCCGTTGAACGCCGGGTCGTCATTGAAATAGATCCCCGGCTTGATGCGGATCGTGTAGGTGAGGCCGTCGGCGCTGATCTCCGGGAGCGCCGTAGCGGTGTTGGGCTTCATCTTCGCCGGCCGCGCGAGGTAGTCGTAGTTGTACGGCGCATCGAACATCGCGCCGTTCACGATGTTGGAGTACAGGTCGCTGATGCGCGGCGGGTCGAAGCTCGTCTCCGCGACCTCGAACGCGTAGCGCAGGACCTTGTTGGGATCGGCCGCCTGGACGGGAAGGGCGGCCGCGAGAAGCAGGATGAAGGCGGTTCTGATCATGGGAGTCTCGACTGTCGAGCGTCGTTGAACGGCATGTCCGCTCCAACGACCGCCCCGATGCTGGCCGTGGACGAGCGGCTTCCTATTTTACGGGGGAGCGTTCTTCGTCGATGTCCATGTACTTCCAGAAGTGGTTGCCGATCACCGGGGGGCGCCGGTAGCCGATGACCCACGGATACCACATGTCGGTAAGGATGCGGTGGACGTTGACCTTCCAGGGTACGTACGCCGCCACGATCTTGGCCAGTTGCTGGTAGAGCTTCGTGCGCTCCGGGCTGTCGGGCATCTGCTTGGCGCGCTCGTAGATGCGGTCGTACTCGGGATGCCTGAAGCGCGCGAAGTTGCCCTTTTCTCCCGAGTTGGGCCCGTAGAGCGAGGTGAGCCACGTATCGGCGTCCGGGGCCGAAGCCGAGCCGCCGAGCTGCCAGAACTGCAGCTTGCCCAGGTAGGCCTCCTTGAGCAGCTCCGGCCATTTGGCCTTGCGGAAGGTGATGCGGATGCCGATGTCGTCCATGCTGCGCTTCCAGAGCTCGTCCTGCTGCTGGTCGCGGGCGGTGGGCGTCGAGTTCGCATGGAGCACGAGCGGGCTGCCGTCCGGCTGCTCGCGGTAGCCGTCGCCGTTGCGGTCCACGTAGCCGAACATGTCGAGCAACGCCTTGGCCTTGGGGACGTTGTATTCGCCGAGGGAGGTGCTGAAATTGGGGTCCCATCCGGCGACACCGGGGCTGTACGGGGTGACGGCCGGGATCGCCTGTCCCTTGCGCAGGATCGCGATCTCGTCCTGGGTCTTGTAGCCCAACGCGATCGCGCGGCGCAGGGCGATCTTCTCGGGCGTGTAGCCGCCCACGACCGGGTCTTCCATATTGAAGTAGTTGAAGGTGATGTCGAGGGCGGGAACCTGCTCCATGCGGATGCCCTTTTTCGCGAGGTGCGGCGCGAGCTCGTTGTTGGGCATCGCCTGGTTGGCGTACTCGTCGGGCACCTTGTACATGAGGTCGAGCTCGGCATTCAGGAATGCGAGCCAGCGCGGCTGCGTCTCCTCGATCACGTAGAGCTCCACGCGGTCGATCTGGGGCAGCCGCTTGCCCTTCATATGCCTGAGGATCTCCTGTCCCCGCGCGTCGCCGGGCGCGGGCTCGGCGTCGAAATACTCCTCGTGGAAGTTGGGGTTCTTCTCGAACACGATCTTCGACGAGCGCTTCCAGAACGCGATGCGGTAAGGACCGGTGCCCACGGGATGCGCTCCCACGTCGTCACCGTATTTCTCCACCACCTCCCGGGCCATCGCGCAGGAAACGCGGCAATCCGCGAGGTTGTAGATCCAGGTGTAGTTGGGCTTCTCCATCCGGACCTGCCAGGTGTAGCGATCGAGCGCCTTCACGCCCTCGTAGGGCGCGTCGTAATCGAACTTGTTGGCCTTGCGCGCGGCGGAGATGACCTTCTCGCTATCGAGGAGCACCCCCTCGATCTCCGAGAGCAGTGGCGAGGCGTTCTTCGGGTCCATGATCCGCTTGATCGAGTACACGTAATCGTGCGCCGTGAGCTCGCGCTTCTTGCCGTTGAACGCGGGGTCGTCGTTGAAGTAGATGCCGGGCTTGACGCGCATCGTGTAGGTCATGCCGTCGGCGGAGATCTCGGGAAGGGCGGCCAACGTCTGGGGCCTCAACTTGAGGGGACGCGCGAGGTAGTCGTAATCGAGTGGCGTCTCGAAGATCGCCGAGACCACCATGTTCGAGTAGATGTCGCTGATCCGATGCGGGTCGGCGGAGGTCTCGGCCACGTCGAGCTGGTGGCGCAGGACCTTGGCGCCCGGGGCGGGCGGGGCAGCGAGGGCGAAGAGGAGTGCGGCTGCGGCGGTCGCCGCCGGGATCGGGCGCTTCATCCCGCAATTTTGCGCCATCGCGGGCGCGCGGCGAAGTGACCGAGGTTACTGGGGAAAGGGGTCGGCCGGGCAATACTGCCGGGATGGGTTCAGCGCGATCGTCTCGGTGGCGACGGTGCGCAGCCGCGCCTGCAGCTCGGCGTCGACGCCGGCAGCCGGGACGAAAGGCAACGTGTCGGGCTGGGCGCCCGTCATCGTGGCGGCGATGACGACCGCGGCGAGGAAGGCCCCGGCGGCGGCGGAGTGGTTCCCGTCGGAGTCATGCAGGACCAACCCCGGGTACTGCGCGAGCGCCCGATCCCAGGCCTGCCCGATCGGCGCCACGCAGGCGGGGACGCGCTGCGCGATCGAGACGTGCAGCTCGAAGATGCGCTGGGTCTCGTCGATGCCGCGCCGCGGCCATTCCGGGAACATGACCGGGATCGCGCCACCTTCCCGCGCGCGGCGCGCGAGCTCCACCGCGCCGTCGATCGGATAGGAGAAGAGCCCGCTGGTGCTGTACTTCTGCGCCTGCAGGACGACGAACGTCCAGCGTTGGCCGTCGAGGAGCGCGAGGTTGGCCGAGTCGGTCGCGCGCTCCTCGAGGAACATCCCGCCAGGCGCCTGCTGCGCGACGACGGTCCGTCCCGGTCGTGCTCCGCGTACCAGGGTGGCCACCGTCCCCGGCACGTCGTGGAACGCGGTGTGGCTGTTGCCCATGAAGAGCAGGGTGATGTCACCTGTCGCAACAGGGGG
>CAMPHL010000150.1 GCA_946885905.1 uncultured Pseudomonadota bacterium
CCCGGTGCCTGCACCACCGCCGACTTCCCGGATGTCACCGTCGCGCCGAGCAACGCCGCGGAGATCCTCGCGTCGATCCCGGCCGCCAACGTCGTCAATTCCTACGGTGGCACGCCGACTTGGACCGGGCTCAACACCGCCTACCAGCAGGGCGAAATCGGCTACTTCCTCGAAAATGCCGAGCCGCGCGCCGTGGTGTCGCAACCGCGGAGCCTCGCCTGGCTCGAGCCGCTCGCCGCCCGCCTCGGGATCCGGCACGTCTTCTCGCTCGACGAGCGGGGCAAGGGCACGCTCGTGGACGCCGCGCGCGGCGGCGAGCCCGGATTCAGGACGGTGGCGCGATCCGGGGACGACCTCGCGGCCATCCTTTACACCTCGGGCACGACGGGGCGCTCCAAGGGCGCGATGTTGAGCCATCGCAACCTCGCCTCGAACGCGCAGGTGCTGCACCGCGTGTGGGGCTTCCGCCCGGGCGAGGTGCTGGTGCACATGCTGCCGTTGTTCCACGTGCATGGCCTCTTCGTCGCGTGCCATTGCATCCTCATGAACGGCTCGGCGATGCGCTTCCACGCGAAGTTCGACGCGGCGCGCGCCCTGGCCGATTTCGCCCATTCGCACGTCTTCATGGGCGTGCCCACCTTCTATACGAGGCTGCTGGCCGAGCCCGGCCTCACGCGCGAGGCCTGCTCGCGGATGCGGCTTTTCGTCTCCGGCTCCGCGCCGCTGCTCGCCGAAACCCACATCGAATTCGAGCAACGCACCGGCCAGCGCATCCTCGAGCGCTACGGCATGACCGAGACCGGCATGCTCACCTCGAATCCGGTCGAAGGAGACCGGCGCGCCGGGTCGGTCGGCCCGCCGCTGCCGGGCACGCAGGTCCGAATCGTCGATGACGAGGGAAAGGCTTGCGCGCCGGGCGAGAACGGGAACGTGCAGGTGCGCGGCCCCAACGTGTTCGCGGGCTACTGGCGCATGCCCGAAAAGAACGCGGAAGAGTTCACGGCCGACGGCTGGTTCAGGACCGGCGACATGGGCAGCCTCTCGGCCGACGGCTACCTCACCATCGCCGGGCGCTCCAAGGACCTCATCATCACCGGCGGCTACAACGTCTATCCCAAGGAGGTCGAGCTCGCGCTCGATGCGCTGCCGGGGGTGAAGGAATCGGCCGTCGTCGGCGTTCCCGATCCCGACTTCGGGGAGGCGGTGACGGCGGTCGTCGTCCCGGCCGCCGGACAGAAGCCGTCCGAGGACGACATCATCGCCGCGCTCAAGGACCAGCTCGCGAACTTCAAGGTGCCGAAGCGCGTCCATCTCGTGGAGGAGTTGCCGCGCAACACCATGGGCAAGGTGCAGAAGAACGTGCTGAGGGAACGCTTCAGGACATGAGTTTCATCGAGCGGATCGCGGACTCGTTCTCCGCCGCGCGGATGGCGCGCCGGGCCGACCGGCTCGCGCGCCTGCTGGGGACCCTGATCTCGGAGAAGGGCGAGGCCACGGGGGCCGCGCTCGCCCGCCGGGCGGTCGCGCTCTACCGCGGCCTGGACGCCGGCGGGCGCTTGAGGCTCTTCGACCACCTCGCGCGCCGCTTCTCACCGGACCGCGATGCCGTGCTGGGAGCCGCCCATGCCTACCACGCCGACCCCAGCGCCGCGAACCTCGCCTTGCTCCAGCGCGTGGCCGAGCCGCCGCGGCAGGAAGTCTTCCGGCGCATGAACATGGCGGCGGGCGGCACGGCGGCGCTCGTCCAGCTGCGCGCCGACCTGCTCCAGGTGGTGAAGGCCCATCCGGAGCTCGCCGCGGTCGACCACGACCTCACGCACCTGCTGGGCTCGTGGTTCAACCGCGGCTTCCTCGAGCTCAAGCGCATCGATTGGGGGACGCCCGCCTCGGTGCTCGAGAAGCTGATCGAATACGAGGCGGTGCACGAGATCCGCGGCTTCCCGGACCTGAAGCGCCGGCTCGAACGCGACCGCCGATGCTTCGCCTTCTTCCATCCGGCGCTGCCCGGCGAGCCGCTGATCTTCGTCGAGGTGGCCTTCGTGAACGAGATGCCCTCGGCGGTCGCGCCCATCCTGGCGCTCGAAAGCGCCGTGGGCGACCCGCGGCAGGCGCGCTGCGCGGTGTTCTACTCGATCACGAGCTGCCAGGAAGGGCTCAAGGGCATCTCCTTCGGCAACTTCCTCATCAAGCAGGTGGCCGAGGACCTGCACGCGGAGCTGCCCAAGCTCAAGCTCTTCGCGACGCTTTCGCCCGTGCCGGGGCTGCGCCGCTGGGCCCAGCAACGCCTGGGCGACAAGCTCCCCACCGAAGCGGAGGCGCTCCAGGCACTGACCGCGTGGTATCTCACGCGCGAGTGGGAGGATGGCCATGCCATGGATCCCGTGGCGCGCTTCCATCTCGGCAACGGCGCGCGCCTCGAGCGCATCAATCCCTACGCCGACGGTTCACCCAAGGGCGAGAAGCAATCGTTCGGGATCATGGTGAACTACGTCTACGACCTGGGCGACGTGGAGAAGAACCACGAGGAGTACGTGAGCCGCCAGCGCGTGGTCGCATCGGGCGCGGTCGAAAGGCTCGCGCGCGAGGCCGAGTCGATGCTCGAATCGCCGATCGCCCGCCTGCCTGCCGCCTGAAGGCAAGCGCGCGTGCAGTCCCCTATCCGAGACCCAGCCATTCCCAGTCGCGATCGCGCAGGGCGCGCAGGATGCCGTCGCGCAGGCTCCGCGCGGAGGCCATGAGCTCGGGCGGCTCGAAGAGCGCCACGGCATCCTCGTAACGCCAGTCCGAGCAACGCCCCAGGTAGGCGCATTGGGAGAGCGCGAAGCGGCCGCCCGGCGTGCAGGCGGGATCGAGGTCGCAGGCGACGAGCTCCCAGGCGATGGCGGCGACCGCCGTCGGAACCTGCTCGCCGCCGTAGCTCCACTGCGCCTCGCCGCGCGAGAGGAACGCGCCCACGTCGCGCACGATGGAAGGCTCGCGAAGCGTGAGCATCCAGGGCAGCGAGGCGAGCGCATCGTCCTTGGATGCGGCAACGTCACGCATCAGCAGCATCCGGGCTTCGGCGCGTGGCTCGCCCCAGCGCGCGGCGTAGCGCAGCAGGTCGAGGATCGCCGCCGGGTCGATCACCTCGCCGTCGAAGCCGCGGCACTGGTCGGCGATCATCGCCGCGGCGCGCTGCTCGGTCGCGGGCATCCCTTCACGAAGACCCGCGTCGTGGGTCATGGCGCAGTCCTCGAGCGCCTGCGAAACGTAGAACGCCGCCTGGGGATCCCGCACGCGATGCCGGTGGCGCTCCACGAAGGCGCGCAGGTCGGTGGCGTGGAGATAGTCGTCGCGGATGGTTGTCACCCCGGCTGTTGCGGGGGCAGCAATGGCCCGGGGTCGAGGTTGCCGGGATTGGGCCCTGGACCATTGCCGCAAGGGCGGCGCGGGGGGCGACGACTCCCGTTGGACCCCGGGCGATTGCCGCGACAGCGGCCCGCGGGGTGACGAGGGGTTCACCCCGGCGAGCAGGACGGCGCAGGCCAGCGCCGCGACGAGGTGGACGCTAGAAAGCGTTGAGCCCCGTCTGGGCGCGTCCCAGGATGAGCGCGTGGATGTCGTGCGTGCCCTCGTACGTGTTCACGGCTTCGAGGTTCAGCACGTGGCGGATGACGTGGAACTCGTCCGCCACCCCGTTGCCGCCATGCATGTCACGGGCCTTGCGCGCGATGTCGAGCGCCTTGCCCGTGGAATTGCGCTTGATGAGCGAGACCATCTCCGGGGTCGCGCGGCCCTCGTCCATGAGGCGCCCCACGCGCAGCGCCGCCTGCAGCGCCAGCGTGATCTCGGTCATCATGTCCGCGAGCTTCAACTGGATCAACTGGTTCTGCGCGAGCGGACGGCCGAAGGCCTTGCGGTCGAGCGTGTACTGGCGCGCGGCATGCCAGCAGAATTCCGCCGCGCCCATCGCCCCCCAGGCGATCCCGTAGCGCGCCTTGTTCAGGCACCCGAAGGGCCCCTTCAGTCCCTTGACGTTCGGCAGCAGGTTCTCCGCGGGGCAGAAGACGTCGGCCATCACCACTTCGCCCGTGGGCGAGGTGCGCAGGCTGAACTTGCCCTCGATCTTGGGCGCCGAAAGTCCCTTCATGCCCTTGTCCAGCACGAAGCCGCGGATCTCGTTGGCGTCGTCCTTCGCCCAGATCAGGAAGATGTCGGCGTAGGGCGCGTTGCTGATCCACATCTTGGCGCCGTTCAGCAGGTACCCGCCGTCGACCTTCTTCGCGCGCGTGATCATGCCGCCGGCATCCGATCCGAAGTCCGGCTCGGTGAGGCCGAAGCAGCCGAGGATCTCCCCTGTGGCGAGCTTCGGCAACCACTTCTTCCTCTGCTCCTCCGTGCCGTACGCATGGATGGGATGCATCACGAGCGAGGACTGCACGCTCATGCCGGAGCGGTAACCCGAGTCGACGCGCTCGATCTCGCGCGCGATGAGGCCGTAGGAGACGTGGTTCACCCCCGCGCAGCCGTAGCCCTCGATGGTGGAGCCGAGGAAGCCCAGCGCGCCCATCTCGTCGAAGACCGAGCGGTCGAACTTCTCGTGGCGGTGCGCCTCGGTGACCCGGGGCAGGAGCTTTTCCTGGCACCAGGCCCGCGCGCTGTCGCGCACCATGCGCTCCTCTTCGGTGAGCTGCTCCTCGAAGAGGATGGGGTCGTCCCACTTGAAGCCGGGCTTCATGTCGTTGGGTTTCATGTCGCGCTCCGATCGATCACCTCATGATAGCGCGGGCGGGTCGGCTGCTAAGATGCGGGAGAACGCGCCCCAGGGAGAAAGTCATGATCGCCAGAATCGCGCACGTCCTCGCCGTCGCCGCCTCGCTCGCGCTCGCCGCCCACCTTCCCGCCCACGCCCAGAAGCGCGGCGGAACGCTCACCTACACCTACCATCCCGAGCCCACGGCGATGTCGACCATCGCCACGACCGCGGTGCCGGTCTCGCTCATCGCCTCGAAGATCTACGAGAGCCTGCTCGGGTACGAGGGTGCGGGCATGAAGCCGGTGCCGGGCCTCGCAGAATCGTGGACCGTCTCCAAGGACCAGAAGACCTACGCGTTCAAGCTGCGCAACGGGGTGACCTGGCACGACGGCAAGCCCTTCACGAGCGCGGACGTGAAGTTCAGCATCGAGAAGGTCGTGAAGCCCTTCCACTCCCGCGGCCGGACCTACTTCGGCGAGGTCGAGTCGATCGAGACGCCGGACGACTCGACGGTCATATTCAAGTTGAAGCAGCCGGTGCCGTATTTCCTGCGCGCCTTCCAGCCGAGCGAATCGCCGATGATGCCGCGGCACGGCTTCACGGACGAGGAGGTGGCCGGCGGCAAGATCCGCTCGGCCAGGATCATGCAGAACCCGATCGGCACGGGCCCGTTCAAGCTGAAGGAGTGGAAGAAGGGAAGCTACATCATCCTGGAGCGCAACCCGACCTACTGGAAGGCCGGCCGCCCGTACCTGGACCAGGTCGTGCTGCGCGTCCTCCCGGACGGCTCCTCGCGCGCGATCGCGGTCGAGAAGGGCGAGGTGGACCTCGCGCCCATGTCGGGCCTGCCGCCGGCCGAGATCCAGCGCCTGGGCCAGCTGCCCACGCTGGTCGCCTCGCAGGAGGGCAACGAGGGCCTGGGACCGATCATGTGGCTCGAGGTGAACAACCGCTCGAAGCCGCTTTCCGACGTGCGCGTGCGCCAGGCCATGAGCCTCGCCATCGATCGGCGAAAGCTGGTGGACGTGATCTGGTACGGGCAGGGCAAGCCCGCCAGCGGGCCGATCGTGAGCGGCAACCCGAACCACTTCGACAAGTCGTTGAAGCCCCTGGAATACAACGTCGCGAAGGCCAACAAGCTCCTGGACGACGCGGGCTACAAGCGCGGACCCAACGGCGTGCGCTTCAAGCTCACGCAGAACTTCCTGCCCTACGGCGAGGAATGGGTGCGGCAGGCCGAGTACCTCAAGCAGGAATTCCGCAAGGTGGGCATCGAGGTGGAGACCCAGAGCCTGGACATGGGCGGGTGGTTGAAGCGCATCTACACCGACTGGAACTACGACTTCACCAGCAACTTCACGCACAACTACCCCGACCCCACCATCGGCGTGCAGCGCGCCTTCATCTCCACCAACATCAAGCGCGGCGCCACGTTCAGCAACTCCATGGACTACGCCAACGAGCCGCTCGACGCGCTCTTCAAGAAGGCGGCGCAGCTCGAGGACGGCCCGGCGCGCCAGAAGGTCTGGGCCGAGATCCAGGCGATCCTGCGGCGCGACCTGCCGGTGATCTTCCTCATGGAGATGAGCTACTCGCACGTCTGGAACAAGCGCGTGCACGGCCTCATCACCAACGGCATCTCGATGTACTCGGGCTGGGACGGCGTCTGGGTTGACTGACGCCTCCGCCGGGGGGCGCGCTTGAAGGCCACGACGATCCTGTTCGTCGCGCGCCGGCTCGCGCAGCTGGTGCCGGTGGTGCTCGCCATCGCGGCGTTGAACTTCCTGCTGGTGAAGCTCGCCCCGGGCGACGCCGCCGACATCCTCGCGGGGCAGATGGGACATGCCACCCTCGAGTTCACCGAGCAGCTGCGCCGCGAGTTCGGCCTCGACCTGCCGCTCGTCGAGCAGTTCGC
>CAMPHL010000151.1 GCA_946885905.1 uncultured Pseudomonadota bacterium
TGGCCGACGAGTCGGCCTTGTCGCTCGAGGACGGCGTGGACGACGACGACGTCGAGGCAGGCGGCGTCACGCTCACCGAGCTCGACGAGGAGGAGCCGGGTGTGGTGTCGGTGCTGTTGCTCGCAACCGGCGGCGGGGTCGTGGTGCTGGGAACGACCACCGTGGTGTCCTTCGTATTCGAAGCCGACGGCGACGGGGTCGTGGTGGAAGTCGTGGTGGTGCGCTCGCACGCCGCGAGCGACACGCCGAGGGTCAGGGCGGCAACCAGGGGGATCAGTTTCATGTGTTCTCCATGTGGGAAGGGTGAAGCCACATGTTGAGATAGCCGCATTGCACGCCGAGTTTCATCGGCGGGCGCAAAATAGGCCCCTCGCGTCGCGCGGCGACGACGCGCGCGCAGGAGCGCTCCTACACCGCGATAGAATCCGCGCTCCATGGCCAATGCGCTCGCCGCCGTCGACACGGTTTACCGCTCCGAGTCCCGCCGCGTGCTGGCCACGCTGATCCGGCTGCTGGGCGACTTCGACCTCGCCGAGGAGGCGATGCACGAGGCTTTCGCGGCGGCCGTGGAGCAGTGGCCGGAAGAAGGCGTGCCCGGCAACCCGCGCGCCTGGCTCGTCTCGACCGGGCGCTTCAAGGCGATCGATCGCATCCGCCGGCGGGCCAAGTTCGACGTGTCGCTGGAGGATGTCGTCGAGCAGGTCGAGTCGGTCGCGGATCCCGCGCCGGAGCACGACACCGAGGGCGTCGAGGACGATCGCCTGCGGCTCATCTTCACCTGCTGCCATCCCGCGCTCGCCCCCGACGCGCAGGTCGCGCTCACGCTGCGGGAGGTCTGCGGCATGACGACCGAGGAGATCGCGCGCGCCTACCTCAGCACGGCCTCCACGGTGGCGCAGCGCATCGTGCGGGCGAAGGCCAAGATCCGCGCCGCGCGCATCCCCTACGAAGTGCCCGGCCGCTCGGAGCTGCCCGAGCGCCTCGACAGCGTGCTGCGCGCGATCTACCTCGTGTTCAACGAAGGCTACCTCGCCACCTCCGGCGAGGCGCTCACGCGCCACGACCTTTCCGGCGAGGCGATCCGCCTCGGGCGATTGCTGGTCGAGCTGCTGCCCGAGCCCGAGGCCGTGGGGCTTCTCGCCCTCATGCTGCTGCAGGAGTCGCGCCGCGCGGCGCGCGCGACGTCCGCAGGCGAGCTCATCCTGCTCGCCGACCAGGACCGCTCGCTCTGGAACCGCGAGCAGATCGCCGACGGCACGAGGCTGGTGGAAGGCGCGCTCGCCACCGGCCGCGCGGGACCGTATGGGGTCCAGGCCGCCATCGCCGCGCTGCACGCCGCGGCCCCCGCGGCGGAGGCGACGGACTGGGCGCAGATCGTGGGGCTCTACGAGGTGCTGCTCGGCATGGAGCCTTCGCCCGTGGTCGAGCTGAATCGGGCGGTGGCGGTAGCCATGCGCGACGGGCCGGAGGCGGGACTCGTCCTGGTCGACGGGCTGCTCGCGCGCGGCGAGCTTGCCGAATACCGGCTGGCGCACGCCACCCGCGCCGACCTGTGCCGCCGCATGGGCCGGACGCCGGAAGCACGCGAAGCCTACCGCCGCGCGCTCGCGCTCACCCAGCAGGCTTCGGAGAGGCGCTTCCTCGAGCGGCGCCTGGCCGAGCTGGGCCAGGGATAAAAAAATCCGGCGCCGACTGTCGAACGCGCGCCCTCCCATTCGACTACGCGGTGCAAGCAACCTGGACGCATCCAACGAGGAGACGAACATGAGATTCATGGTGATGGTGAAGGCGACCCCGAACTCCGAAGCCGGCGTGCTCCCGGGCCCGGAGCTCTTCGAGGCGATGGGCCGTTACAACGAGGAGCTGGTGATGGCCGGGATCATGAAGGCTGGCGAGGGGCTCCATCCCAGCTCGAAGGGCGCGCGCGTGCGCTTCTCCGGCAGCAGCCGGACAGTGATCGACGGTCCCTTCGCCGAGACGAAGGAGCTCGTCGCCGGCTTCTGGCTGTGGGAGTGCAAGTCCCTCGGGGAGGCGATCGAGTGGGTGAAGAAGTGTCCCAACCCGATGCCCGGCGAGGACTCCGAAATCGAGATCCGCCGCATCTACGAGGCCGAGGATTTCGGCGCGGCGTTCACGCCCGAGGAGCGTGCGCGCGAGGACCGCCTGCGGGAGCAGCTCGCGGCGAGCAAGTAACATGGCCTGGAACATGTTCCGCGCGCCGGGCGCGCGCGGCCCCAAACCATGCCCGCCATCCTCGAAGTCTCCGCGCTTACCAAGACCTACGCCTCCGGCCTCCAGGCGCTGAAGGGCATCGACCTCGCCATCGACAAGGGCGAGATCTTCGCGCTGCTGGGGCCGAACGGGGCCGGCAAGACGACGCTCATCGGCGTGATCTGCGGGATCGTGACGCCGACCTCCGGAAGCGTTTCGGTGGCGGGCCACGACCACGTGCACGAGTACCGCGCCGCAAGGGCCCGTGTGGGCCTCGTGCCGCAGGAGCTGCACACCGACATGTTCGAGACGCCGTGGCGCACGGCCACCTTCAGCCGCGGCCTCTTCGGCCTGCCTCCCGACGACGCCCATGTCGAAAAGGTGTTGCGCGACTTGTCGCTCTGGGAGAAGCGCAACGACCGCATCATGACGCTCTCGGGCGGTATGAAGCGGCGCGTGATGATCGCCAAGGCGCTGTCGCACCAGCCCGATATCCTCTTCCTGGACGAGCCCACGGCCGGCGTGGACGTGGAGCTGCGGCGCGACATGTGGGCGCTCGTACGGCGGCTGAGGGACAGCGGCGTCACGATCATCCTCACGACGCACTACATCGAGGAAGCCGAGGAGATGGCCGACCGCATCGGGGTCATCGACAAGGGCGAGCTCGTCGTGGTGGAGGAGAAGCGCACGCTCATGAAGAAGCTCGGCAAGAAGCAGCTCACCGTCCACCTGCACAAGCCGCTCGCGGCATTGCCGGAGGAGCTGGCACGCACCGGCTTCGATCTCAAGGACGCCGGGGCGACGCTCGAGTACACGTTCGACGGGGCGAGGGAAGGCGCGGCCATCCCGGCGCTGCTCGAGCGCATCGGCGCGCTCGGCCTCGCGTACCGCGACCTCTCCACGCACCAGAGCTCGCTCGAGGACATCTTCGTGAGCCTCGTGCGGGAGCGGCAATGAAAATGAAAAAGGGCCCGGGAATGGTCCCGGGCCCTGCGCCTTGCGACCGGACCGTTACTGCTTGGTCTGGTTGCCCGACTGCGAGGACGACTGGTTGGTCGAGGACGAAGCCGACTGACCCGCGGAGGCCGACTGGTTGGTCGAGCCCGAAGCCGACTGACCCGCCGAAGCCGACTGGTTCGCAGCGGACGAGCTCGTCTGGCCCGACGAGGCCGAAGCGCTCGCGACCGATCTCAGGCCGGGGATGTCGGCGTTGGCCTGCTTCGCCTGGTCGATCGCGGCCTGGGTCCTCGGACCCATGATGCCGTCGACCGGACCCGGGTCGAAGCCCTTGTCCTTCAGCGCCTGCTGCAGCTGCTTCACGGACTCGTCGCCCTGGGCCGCTTGCGAGCCGCTGGCGGACGCGCCATCGGTCGAGGAAGCCGACTGGTTAGCCGAAGACGAGCCGGCTTGGCTCGCGGAGGCCGACGAGCCGTTGGTCGAGCTCGAAGCCATGCTCGAAGGCTGGTTCTGCGAAGCCGAGGACGAGGGCTGGTTGGTGGACGAGGCCGACTGGTTGGCCGAAGCCGACGGCTGGTTCGCCGAGGCGGACTTCTGCTTGTCGTCGGTCTGGCCCGCAGCCATCGCGGAGGTGGCCGCCATTACGGCGGCGACGAGAGCGAGTTTGCGGAATTGCATGGTGGGGATCCTTTCTTTTGGTCAATTGACTGCAATCCGTTTCGGTCGCTTGCGGGCGGCCAAGTTTCGCGGCGCCTCTGCTCCGAGCGGTGCAGGACTTTTGCGCGCCATTGCTGGAGGTACAGCGACATGACTTCGACGGCATTCAACCGGCACGCGGTGTGGGCGATCTATCGCTTCGAGATGGCGCGCGCTTTCCGCACGCCGCTGCAAAGCTTTCTCACGCCGGTGATCACCACTTCGCTGTATTTCGTCGTGTTCGGCGCCGCGATCGGGCCGAGCATGGGATCGGTGTCGGGGGTGTCCTACGGCGCGTTCATCGTGCCGGGACTGGTGATGCTGTCGATATTCACCGAGAGCATCGCCAATGCCTCTTTCGGCATCTACTTCCCCAAGTTCACCGGGACGATCTACGAGCTGCTGTCCGCGCCCGTTTCGGCATTCGAGATCGTGCTCGCCTACGTGGGCGCGGCGACCTCCAAGTCGATCCTCCTGGGCCTCGTCATCATGGCCACCGCCGCGTTCTTCGTCGACGTGACGGTCGCGCACCCGCTCTGGATGGTCGCATTCCTGGTGCTCACGGCGGCGACCTTCTGCCTCTTCGGCTTCGCGATCGGCATCGTCTCGCAGGGATTCGAGCAGCTCCAGTTCGTGCCGATGCTGGTGATCACGCCGCTCACGTTCCTCGGCGGCGCGTTCTACTCGATCGACATGCTGCCCCCGGCATGGCGCACGGCGAGCCTCTTCAATCCGATCGTGTACCTCATCAGCGGCTTTCGCTGGAGCTTCCACGGCCAGGCGGACGTCGCCGTCGCCACGAGCCTCGTGGCCACGCTCGCGTTCTTCATCGCCTGCCTCGCCGCGATCGCATGGATCTTCCGGACCGGGTATCGCTTGAAAAGTTGAGCCCGTTGCGTAACATCGTCGTCATGGGAAAACACATCGCAACCGCTCTCGTGGCTGGCCTCGTTTCGTTGTCGTTCGCAGGCGACACGAGTGCCCAACAAGGTCAGCTTCCACGCCTCATCAACGTTTCGACGCGCATGAAGGTCCTCACGGGCGAGGACGTCATGATCGCGGGCTTCGTGGTCGGAGGTACGACGAACAAGACCGTCGCGGTGATCGCGACGGGCCCCTCGCTCACGCAGTACGGCATCGCCAATGCGCTGCCCAACCCGACCCTCACCCTGGTGCGCTCCTCCGACCAGGCGACCATCGCAACGAACGACGACTGGCAGAGCGCGCCGAATGCCGCTGACCTCACGTCGGCCGGCCTGGCGCCGTCCAACGCGCTCGAGCCCGCGATCCTCGTGAGCCTCGCGCCCGGCGCGTACACCGCGATCGTTTCGGGCGTGAACGGGGCGACGGGCGTGGCCGTCGCCGCGGCGTATGAAGTCGCCCAGCCCGAAGCGCCGCTGATCAACATCTCGACGCGCGGCAAGGTGCTCACCGGCACCGACGTGATGATCGGCGGCTTCGTGGTGAACGGCACGTCGCCCAAGGACCTGACGATCGTGGCGACCGGCCCCTCGCTCTCCCAATTCGGAATCTCCAATCCGCTCGCCGACCCGTCGCTCACCTTGGTGCGCTCCGCCGACAATGCGGTGATCTCCACGAACGACAATTGGGAGACGCACGCCAGCGCGGGCATCCTGGCCATCAACGGGTTGGCGCCCACGAATGCGTACGAGGCCGGCATGGTGGTGACGCTGGCGCCAGGCGCATATACGGCCGTCCTCTCGGGTACGGGAGGGTTGACCGGGACCGCGGTGCTTGGCATCTACGAGTCCCCGGTACCGGCGGGCTGGCCGCCTCGACTAGTGTCCTCGATCCCGCTCGACCTCCAGTCCCAGGTCGCCGTGACGACTCCGGTGACGATGAAGTTCGACAAGCCGCTCGATCCCGCCACCTTCAACACGTCGACCGTCACGGTCACCGGGCCGAAGGGCGCGGTCGCAGGCACGGTCCAGACGACCGGCGATACCGTCGTGTTCACGCCGGCAGAGCGGTTCATGACCGAATCGACGTTCACCGCGGCGGTGACGAAGCTCCCCCGCGGGGCGAATGGCCGCGGCCTGCTGCAGGACTACTCGTTCAAGTTCCGCACCAAGGAGAACGAGCCCCCGCCGATCGTGGCCGGGTGTCCGGCGCCCGAGGCCGGCTCCGAGGTGCGCTTCCTCGACTACCCGGCGCCGCCGAAGAATTTTTTCCGCGGCAACGGGTACGTCACCTCGTTCCGCCTGCCGCGGCCGGGCTCGATCCGGTTCCTGGAAGGGGTCATCCCGGCTCCTGCGCCGAAGCTGGTGGAGCTCACCATCTCGCGCTGCCCCGGCGTGATTCAGGCGAACCTCCACCAGCAGTTCCGGTTGACGACGCAGGTCTCCCAGGTCATCGCGATCGCGGCGGTCGACCGGCCGCTCACGGACAACCAGAACACGGCGCAGGGTTGCCTCGCCCCCAGCACCGAGCAGTACTACGTGAACATGCGGTGGACCTGCACCGACCAGCAGTGCGGGCAGTTCGTCCAGTGGTCGCAGTAGACGGGCTGGAGCGGATAGGTTTCGAGGCGGGGTCTCACGGCAGGGTGGATGGGCTCGTAACCCGCCCACACAGCGCGCGGGCCGGCTATGTGCTCGCGCACGGTGCCGGCGCCGGCATGGATCATCCTTTCATGCGCGCGGCGGCCGAAGGCCTCGCCCAGCGCGGCATCGCCACGCTGCGCTACCACTTCCCCTACATGCAGCGAGGCTCTAAGCGGCCCGACTCGCCGCCGGTCGCGCAGGCGGCAGTCCG
>CAMPHL010000152.1 GCA_946885905.1 uncultured Pseudomonadota bacterium
CCCCACGACGACCTGCCCCAGGCCTATCGCGCCAACGTGGCTGCGCTCGCGCCCGCGCTGGATGACGCGGGCGTCGACGCCGTCGTCGCCTTCCTGCGCACGCTAGACGACGGTCACGTCCCGCCGGCCATGCGCTGAGGTTCGTGCGCCGCGACATTGGGACTCGCTTGCCATCGAACCCAAGCTCAGTCGATGAGCCATTCTTCGCAAACTACTTTCAGTCTATAACCCAAGTGTTTGAAATAGCAGTATATCCGATACCCAGAATCGGGTCTAAAAACACGCGCTAAGCCCTTGTAGCACAAGAAAAAATTCCTCTCTTCCCCCCTTGACGCCCTGTAGCTCGCTCACTACAGTGTGCGGACGTGGGAAAAAGTGGGGGAGAAGGTGTTCCAAGGGGCGACGCAGATCAACCTGGACGCGAAAGGGCGGATGTCGGTGCCGACCAAGGCGCGCGACCCCCTGACCCAGGGCGGCACCGTGAAGCTGGTGCTCACCGCGCATCCGGAAGGCTGCCTGCTCCTCTATCCCCAGCCGGCATGGGAACCGATCCGCGCCAAGGTCATGGCGTTTCCGAGCCTCGACCACGCGGCCAACCTCTGGAAGCGGCTCCTCGTCGGCCATGCCGAGGACATCGAGCCCGACGGCGCCGGGCGCCTGCTCATTTCCCCTGTGCTGCGCAACTACGCGCACATCACGAGACAGGTGATGTTCGTGGGCCAGGGCAGCCATTTCGAAATCTGGGACCTCGAGGAGTGGACCAAGCAGCTCGAGGGGCTGAGGTCTGGCGGCAGTCCCAACCTGCCGCCGGGGATGGAGAACTTCTCCCTGTGAAGGCCGCGGGGAGCCCGAACAAACCCCCGTGAGAAAAGAGGTCTCCCATGTCCCGGTCCTACTCGAAGAAAGCGTGTCTGCCCTCCGCATCCGTGAAGACGGAACCTACGTCGATGGCACCTTTGGTCGCGGCGGGCACAGCGCGGCCATCCTCGCCCGTCTCGGTGTTCGCGGAAGACTTCTCGCTCTTGATCAGGACCCCGCGGCGCATGCGGATCGCGCGCTCCAAGATCCGCGTCTTGAGCTGATCCACGGCCGGTTCTCGACCATGACGGCGCAGCTCCATCGCCGGGGCATCACGCAGGTGGCGGGCGTGCTCCTCGACCTCGGCGTGTCCAGTCCCCAGCTCGAGGAGCCGGGGCGCGGCTTCAGCTTCGCCGCCGATGGCCCGCTCGACATGCGCATGGACACCTCGCGCGGGGAGTCCGCGGCGCAGTGGTTGGACCGCGCTTCAGAAGAAGAAATCAGGGAGGTGATCTGGCGCCATGGGGAAGAACGGTTTGCTAAAGCAGTTGCAGCTGCGATTGTCGACGCACGCCGCGTCGAGCCTGTCCGCACCACACGGCAACTTGCCGCGATCGTGGCTCGCGCGGTCCGCACGCGCGAGCCGGGGCAGCACCCGGCGACCCGGACCTTTCAGGCTGTTCGGATTCACGTCAATCAGGAGCTTGAAGAGCTGGAAGTGACGCTGCCCCAGGCAGCGGAGCTGCTCGAGCCCGGCGGGCGCCTTGCGGTCATCAGCTTCCATTCGCTCGAGGACCGCATCGTGAAGAACTTCATCCGCGAGCGCTCCACGGGCGACAAGCTGCCCAAGGGCGTGCCGGTGCGCGCGCGCGACATCCCGCCGGCGCAGTTGAAGGCCGTCGGCAAGGCGATCAAGCCCGCGGACGCGGAGGTGAAGCGCAACCCTCGCGCACGCAGCGCGGTACTGCGCGTTGCCGAGAAGAATCCCGCTGCCTTGGGAGGGGCGCCAAAGAATCCCCCTCCCTTGGGAGGGGTAGGGGGAGGGTGACCTGATGGCGCGGCTCAATACCCTGCTGCTCCTCGCCGTCATCGCCTGCGCGCTCGGCGTGGTCACCTCGCAGCACCGCGCGCGCAAGCTCTTCGCCGAGATCGAGGCCGAGCAGGCCGCCTCGCGCAAGCTCGCCACCGAATTCACCCAGCTGCAGCTCGAGCAGGGCACCTGGGCCACGCATGCCCGCGTGGAGCAGGTGGCGACCAAGCGCCTGGGGATGCGCACGCCGGACGCCACCAACACCGTGGTGGTGAAAATCGGGGAGCTTCCCAGGTGAGCGCCCGGTTCGAGAAGCGCGCGCCCCAGCTGCGCCTGAAGCTCGAGGGCTGGCGCTCGCGCTTCGTCCTCGTGCTGGTGGCGGGCGCCTTCGCCGTGCTCGCGGGGCGCGCGTTCTACCTGCAGGCGCTCAACACGAGCTTCCTCCAGGCCAAGGGCGAGGCGCGCTACGCGCGGGTGATCGAGATGCCGGCTTCGCGCGGCAAGGTGCTGGACCGCAACGGCTCGCCGCTCGCGATCTCCACCGCGGTCGAATCGATCTGCGCCACGCCCGAGGAGCTCTCGGAGGCCGAGCACCGGGACGTCGCGGCGCTCGCCCGGGCGCTCGGCATCGGCGAGAACGAGATCCGCCAGAAAATCGCCCGAAAGGATCGCCAGTTCGTCTTCCTCAAGCGCCAGATCTCGCCCGAGCAGGCGGCGAAGGTGATGGCTTTGAGGATCCCGGGCGTGTTCCAGCAGCGCGAATTCCGCCGCTACTACCCCGCGGGCGAGGTGATGGCCCACGTGGTCGGCTTTACCGGCATAGAGGACAACGGGCAGGAGGGAATCGAGCTCGCGGCCGACTCGCGCCTGTCCGGCGTGCCCGGGAGCCGCAAGGTCATCCGCGACCGCCGCGGCAGGGTGGTCGAAGATGCGGAGGGATGGCGCCCGCCGCGCGACGGCGAGGCCGTGACCCTGGCCGTCGACCAGCGCCTGCAGTTCCTCGCGCACCGCGAGCTCAAGGCCGCGGTCGAGGCGAACCGCGCCAAGGCGGGCTCGCTCGTGATCCTCGACGCGAAGACGGGCGAGGTGCTGGCGCTGGTGAACCAGCCCGACTACAACCCGAACAACCGCGCGGCGGTGACGGGGCGCCAGACGCGCAACCGCTCCGTGACCGACCTCTTCGAGCCGGGCTCGACGTTGAAGCCCTTCACCGTCGCCGCCGCGCTCGATGCCGGGATCGTGAAGCCCACGACGATGATCGACACCAGCCCGCTCAAGATCGGCGGCTGGACGATCAACGACTCGCACCCGATGGGCATGCTCTCGGTGGCGCAGGTGATCTCCAGGTCCTCCAACATCGGCACCGCGCGCATCCAGATGCAGATGAGCGCGGAGCGCATGGGCACGCTCTACCGGGAGCTGGGCTTCGGCTCGCAACCCGCGACCGGCTTCCCCGGCGAGGCCAAGGGGCTGCTGCGCCCGTGGGAGAAATGGCGGCCCATCGAGATGGCCACGATGTCGTACGGCCACGGCATCTCGGTATCGCTGCTCCAGGTCGCGCGCGCCTACACGGTCTTCACCAACGACGGGGAGCTGCTGCCGCTCGCGCTCACCCGGCTCGACGCCGATGATTCTCATCCTGCCGGGGCTTCGCAGCCACGCGGCAAACCGCTCTTCACGACGCAGAGCGTGCGCGAGGTGGTGCGGATGATGGAGGCCGCGACCCAGCCGGGCGGGACCGCCACGCGCGCGCAGGTCCCGGGCTACCGCGTGGCGGGCAAGACCGGAACCGCGCACAAGCCCGAGGCGGGCGGCTACGCCGAGCACAAGTACGTTTCGTCGTTCGTGGGCTTCGGTCCCGTGAGCGACCCGCGCTTCATCGTGGCGGTGATGCTCGACGAGCCCACGGGCGCCAAGTACTACGGCGGCGACGTGGGCGCGCCGCTGTTTTCCTCGGTCATGGGAGCTGCGCTGCGCATGATGTCCGTTGCCCCCGACGCACCGGCAACGCTCAACGCCGCGGTCACGCCGCTGAATTCGATCGTCGCCCCGGTGAAGGCCGGGGCCCGGGCACCCGGAGCCGAAGGATGATCGCCGCCGCCGAATTCGTCCGCCCCGACTCGGCGCGCCTGCTCGACCGCCTCGGCCAGCTCGGGGTCCCGCTCGCCGACCTCACCGCCGATTCGCGCTCGGTGAAGATGGGTTCGATCTTCGTGGCCTATCCCGGCACCGCGCAGGACGGCCGTGCCTTCATCGCCGAAGCGCTCGCGAAGGGCGCCGCGGCGGTGCTCTGGGAGCGCGAGGGCTTCACCTGGAACGAGCATTGGGACGTGCCCAACCTCGGCGTGGAGAACCTGCGCGCGCGGATCTCGGAAATCGCGGGCCATGTGTACGGCAATCCGGCCGAGTCGCTGTGGATGGCGGGTGTCACGGGCACCAACGGGAAGACCTCGGTGTCCCAATGGATAGCGGCCGCCTCGAATTCGCTCGGCCGGCGCTCGGCCGTGATCGGCACGCTCGGCAACGGGCTGGTCGGCGAGCGCGTCGAGGCCCGCAACACCACGCCGGACCCGATCGTGCTGCAGCGACTGCTCGCCGACTACCTGCGCCGCGGCGCGCGCTGCGTCGCCATGGAAGTGTCGAGCCACGGCCTGCACCAGGGGCGCGTGGCGGGCATCAAGTACGACTGCGCGATCTTCACCAACCTCACGCGCGACCACCTGGACTACCACGGGACGATGGATGCCTACGCCGAGGCGAAGGCGATGCTCTTCGAAGCGCGCGGGCTCACGCACGCGGTGCTGAACCTGGACGACGCCTTCGGCGCGCGGCTCGCCCGCCGGCTCGAAGGCAAGGGCCTGGAGGTCATCACCTACGGCGCGGGCTCGGCTTCGCGGCTGCGCGCCGTGGACATCGGCCTCTCGGAGGCGGGCGTGCGCTTTCGCGTCGAAGGCGACCTCGGGCGCGGCGTGGTGACCGCGCGCGTGCTGGGCGCCTTCAACGTGTCGAACCTGCTCGCGGTGCTCGGGGCGCTCATCGCGCAGGGACTCCCGTTCGACGAGGCGGTCGCGGCCGTCGCGCGCCTGGAGCCCGTTACCGGGCGGCTGGAACGGGTCGGCGGGGGCGCCGCTCCGCTCGTGGTGATCGACTACGCGCACACGCCGGATGCATTGGAAAAGGCGCTGCAGGCGCTGCGGGGGATCGTTCCCCGGGCGCATGGGCCTGCGGGGCAGCCGGGTGCTCGGCTGGTGTGCGTCTTCGGCTGCGGCGGCGAGCGCGACCCCGGCAAGCGCCCGCTCATGGGGGCGGTCGCCGCGCGCCTTGCCGACCAGGTCGTGGTCACCAGCGACAACCCGCGCGGCGAGGACCCGCATTCGATCATCGCGCAGATCCTGGAAGGCATGAGAAAGCCCGGGTCAGGCGCGGAACCAGGCAGCGTCCTCGCCGCGAACATCGAGGCCATCGAGGACCGGCAGGTGGCGATTTTTTCGGCGGTGGCCCATGCCGCCGCCGGCGACGTGGTGCTGTTGGCGGGCAAGGGGCACGAGACCTACCAGGAGATCGCCGGCACGCGCCACCCATTCAACGACCGCGAAGTCGCAGGCGCAGCGCTCGCGCAATGGCAACAAGGCAAGGGATGAACGGGGCAGTACGCGTCGGCGCGCCGCCGATGATGGACCTGAAGGACGTGGCCCTCGTGGTGGGAGGCGCGCTGCACGGCAACGCCGTGGCCTTCAGCGGCGTCACCACCGACAGCCGCCGCGTGAGCGCGGGCGACCTCTTCGTGGCGATCTCCGGCGAGCGCTTCGACGGCAACCAGTTCGTGGCCGAGGCGGCGGCTCGCGGCGCCGTGGCGGCGCTCACCTCGCGCCTGGTCGAGGCCGGCATGCCGTTGCCGCAGGTCGTGGTGGCCGACACCCGCGCCGCGCTCGGGCGCCTCGCGGCGCACTGGCGCAGCCGCTTCGGCCTGCCGCTGGTGGCGCTCACGGGCAGCAACGGCAAGACGACGGTCAAGGAGATGCTGGCGTCGATCCTCGCGGCGCAGGTGGGAAGGGACCCCACCAAGTCGCGGACCCACGGCGACGGCCGCGAGCCCGTGCTGGCGACCGAGGGCAACCTCAACAACGACATCGGCGTGCCGCTCACGCTCTTTCGGTTGCGCGACTCGCACCGCTACGCGGTGATCGAGATGGGCATGAACCACGCCGGCGAGATCGACTACCTCGCCCACATCGCGCGGCCGACGGTCGCGTTGGTGACCAACGCGCACCGCGCCCACGTGGGGATCCTGGGCAGCGTGGATGCCATCGCCCGCGCCAAGGGCGAGATCTACGGCGGGCTGGGGCCGCATGGCATCGCCGTGGTGAACGAGGACGATGCGTTCGCTTCGCTCTGGAAGGACCTGAATGGCGGTCGCCGCATCGTGACCTTCGGCCTGTCCGAATCGGCCGACGTGCGCGCGAGCTTCGAAGCCCGCCACGTCCGCATCGTCACTCCCCTCGATGCCTTCGCGGTCACGCTGCAGGTGGCCGGCGAGCACAACGTGAGGAATGCGCTCGCCGCGTGCGCGGCGGCGCACGCCCTCGAAATTCCGCCGCATGCGATGCAGTCGGGGCTCGCGGCGTTCGTGGGCGTGCCGGGACGGCTGCAGCGGCGCGCGACGCCGGGGTGGGGAGGGGGGTCCGCGTCCAGCTAATCCGTGTAGCGTGTAACCATCTACGAGCCCACGCGCCAGGGAGTCGGGGCGTAGGG
>CAMPHL010000153.1 GCA_946885905.1 uncultured Pseudomonadota bacterium
GCTCGCGGCTGCGCACCCGCGGGTTCAACCAGGCGCTCGAGCTCGCGCGGGTGGTCGCGTCGTCGCATCGCCTTGCGCTGGCGATCGACGCGGTCGAGAAGGTGCGCGACACCCCACCCCAGCCCGGCCTGGGCCGGCGCGAGCGCCAGGCGAACCTGCGCGATGCGTTGCGCGCGACCGGCCGGTTTCCGGGCGCGCATGTCGCGATCGTGGACGACGTGATGACCACCGGGGCGACGGTGGAAGCGATGGCCGTGCTGATGAAGGCAGCGGGCGCGCGCCGCGTCTCGGCGTGGGTCGCGGCCCGGACTCCCGAACCCGGCCGCTAGAATCCGGGCATGTCGCAGTTGCCCCGAGACCTCCAGGAAGCCGCCGCTGCGTTGCAACGCGGAGACGGCGGCGAGGCCGAGCGGATCTGCCGCGCGATCCTCGCGCGCGATCCCGGCCGGTTCGAAGCGCTCTACTTCCTCGGCATCGCCGCGGGCCAGGGCCGGCGCACGGAGGAAGCGCTGCTTTGGTTTTCGCGCGCCGTCGAGGCGCAGCCACGCAACGCGGACGCGCAATACAACCTCGGCGTGGCGCTCGGCGAAACGGGCCGCCACGCGGATGCGCTCGCCGCCTATGAGCGCGCGCTCGCGATCGATCCCGCACGCGCGGATGCGCACTACAACCGCGGCGTGTCGCTCGATGCGCTGGAGCGCCCACCGGAAGCGCTCGCCGCCTACGAGCGCGCCGTGGCGATGCAGCCTCGACACGTGGAAGCGCATCACAACATGGGTGTGGCGCTCGCGCGGCTGGGCCGGCCGGCCGAAGCGCTGGCGGCATTCGACCGCGCGCTCGCGCTTCGCCCTGGCCATGCCGGGGCGCACCTGCATCGCGCCGTCGCGCTGAACGACCTCGGCCGCCCGGAAGATGCGCTCGCAGCGTGCGACCGCGCGCTCGCCCTGTCGCCGCGCCAGGCATCGGCCTGGTACATCCGCGGCAACGCGCTGAGGGAGCTCCAGCGGCTTCCCGAAGCCGTGGAAAGCTTCGAGCGCTGCCTCGCGCTCGAACCCGGGAACGCGCAGGCGCACTGGAACCTCGCCGACTGCCTGCTGCTGCAGGGCGATTTCGCGCGCGGGTGGGAGCACTACGCGTGGCGTTCGAAGGTCGCGGGACGCAGGGAATTCGCGCAACCGTTGTGGACGGGCGACGAGCCCGTGGAGGGGCGCACGATGCTGCTGCATGCCGAGCTGGGGCTGGGCGACACGCTGCAGTTCTCGCGCTACGTGGCCGAGGTCGCCGACATGGGCGCGCGCGTGGTGCTCGAAGCGCAGCGCCCGCTGCTGCCGCTGCTGCGCACCCTCGAAGGCGTCGGGACGTGGGTCGCGCGCGGCGATCCGCTGCCTGCATTCGACCTGCATTGCCCGCTCATGAGCCTGCCGTGGACGTTGCGATCGCGCTTGCGCGAAGTGCCGGCGCGGGTGCCTTACTTGCGCAGCGACCCCGCGCGCGTGGCGGCGTGGCGCGAGCGGCTCGGGGAGCGCCGCGGCCCGCGCGTGGGGTTCGTCTGGAGCGGCAGCCAGGGCCTCGCCAACGACAAGCGCAGCGCCGCGCTGGGGCTGCTTCTTCCGGCGTTGCGGCGGGGCATCGACTGGGTGGGCCTGCAGAAGGAGATGCCGCCGGGCGATCGCGACCTGCTGGTGCGGCACGAGGGCATCCGCGATTTTTCCGCGCACCTCTCCGATTTCGCCGAGACCGCCGCGGCCGTGGAGCTCCTGGACCTGCTCGTCACCGTGGACACGAGCATCGCGCACGTGGCAGGCGCGCTCGCGAAGCCCGTGTGGATCCTGCTCCCTCACGGCTCGCACGACTGGCGCTGGTTGCTCGAACGGGAAGACAGCGTCTGGTATCCCACCGCGCGGCTCTTGCGCCAGCCCTCGCCCGGCGACTGGGAAAGCGTCGCGCGGCGCGTGCACGAGGAGCTGGGGCGCGCATTCGATGTTTGACGTCGTGCTCTGCCAGCCCGAGATCCCGCCGAACGCCGGCAATGTCATCCGGCTTTGCGCCAATGCGGGCGCGCGGCTGCACCTCATCGAGCCGCTGGGTTTCTCCATGGACGACCGGCAGCTCAAGCGCGCGGGCCTGGACTACCACGAGATGGTGAACGTGCGGGTCCATGCGAGCTGGCAGGCGTGCGAGCCGGTGCTGGGCCCGCGGCGCTTCGCCCTCACCACGCGGGGCGAGCGCACGATCTACGAGGTGGGTTTCGAGCCGGGCGATGCCTTCGTCTTCGGGCGCGAGTCCACCGGGCTGCCGGACGAATTCGTCGCCGGCTTCGCGCCGCCGCGGCGCCTGCGCATCCCGATGCTGCCGGGCAACCGCAGCCTCAACCTCTCCAATGCGGTGGCGATCGTCGTCTACGAGGCGTGGCGCCAGCGCGGTTTCGCGCTCGGTACGTGATCGCGGGCCGCGGGTCGAGGGGACCTCCTCATTCCGAGCGCGGATCGCGGGCGAGCAATTGCTGCACCGCCTCGCTCGGCGCGAGGCCTTCGAAGAGAACGGCGCAGACCGCGGCGGTGATCGGCATTTCGACGCCGTGCACGCGGGCGTGGCCCAGGGCCGCACGGGCCGAGGAAACGCCTTCGGATACGTGGCCCAGCTGGGCGAGCACGGTTTCCAGCGTTGCCCCCGTGGCCAGGCGCACGCCGACTTCGCGGTTGCGCGACAAATCGCCCGTGCAGGTGAGCACCAGGTCGCCCAGGCCCGCGAGGCCCGCGAAGGTCTCGGCCCGCCCGCCCATCGCCGTCCCCAGGCGGGCGATCTCCGCCAGGCCGCGAGTGATCAGCGCCGCGCGCGCATTACGGCCGAGGGCGAGGCCGTCGCTGATGCCCGCGGCGATCGCGATCACGTTCTTGAGCGCGCCGCCAAGCTCGACCCCGACGAGGTCGTCGCTCGAGTAGAGCCGCAGGCGCGGGCCGTTCAGCTTTCCCGCGAGGGCCGCGGAAAACGCCGCATCGCGAGCCGCGAGCACCACGGCCGTGGGTTGTCCGCGCGCGACCTCGAGCGCGAAGCTGGGCCCGGAGAGCGCGGCGGACCGCAGGCCCGGCGGCATCACTTCCCGGACGACTTCGTGAGGCAGGGCGCCCGTGGTTGTCTCGAACCCCTTGCAAGCCCAGATGAGATCGGGGGCTACCCCGGTCGAGGCGAGCCGTTGCAACGTGGGGCGCAAGCCGCCGGTGGAGGTCGCGACGAGAGCCGCGTCGGCCGCTTCGATCGCGGCGGCCAAATCCGCCTCGACCTTGACCGCAACCGGCAGGCGAACGTCGGGCAGGTAGGGGCTCACGCGAGTGCGCGCGAGCGCCTCGCAGTCTTCGCGCGAACGCGTCCAGAGCGTGACTTCATGGGAGGCGCCGAACGCCGTGGCAAGCGCCGATCCCCAGGCTCCCGCGCCGAGGATCGCGATTCTCACGGGCTGGATCGCTCCGGAGGGAAGGGGCCTAGACGCCCCAGACGTGGGCCACGCGGATGAAGCCTTCCTGGCCGTCGCGGTGGCGGACCTTCAACCAGTCGCCTGCGGGTGGGGCGAGCGCTTCCAGGATCACCTGCTTGTAGGCCTCGAACACGAGGTCGGACTTGACGTCCGGCGCCACGCGCACGTCGGCGAGCGGCACCGTGACCACGACGGTGGATCTCGAGCCGAGCGCGGAGTTCTCCACCCACGCCACCTCGCCGTTGGCGTCGCGCACCTTGGTCCACTGGTCGAGCTTCACCAGGACCTCGAAGGGATACAGCGGGCTTGCGACGAACAGGCGGTCGGCGCGCGTCGAGGGCGCGTCGTAGAGCACCGCGGGGCGCTCGCCGAGCGCCTTGTATTCGGCGCCCAGAGCGGGCAGCGCGCACGACGCGATGGCGAAGGCGAGGCCCGCGAGGCGCTTCGCCATGCCGGCCCTCAGTGCGCGGCGCTCGGCGCGATGATCTGCACGCCGCCCTGCTGGGCGGCCGGCTGCGGGTCGCGCTGCGCCTGGTAGATCGCCTCGAAGTTGACCGGGGCCAGCATCACCGGCGGGAAGCCGGCGCGCACGATCACGTCGGAGATCGTCTCGCGCACGTACGGGAAGAGGATGTTGGGGCAGGCGATGGCGAGCACGGGCTCCAGCTCGCTGGCCGGGATGTTGCGGGCCACGAAGATGCCGGCCTGCGCCGCCTCGACCAGGAACATCGTCTTGTCCTTGATCTTGGCGGTCACGGTGACGGTGAGCGTGCACTGGTAGACGCCGTCCTCCACGCCGGTGGAGTTGTGGTGGAGCTGGATGTCCACCTGCGGCTGGTCGCGCTCGAGGAAGATGCCCGGCGCATTGGGGATCTCGAGCGAGAGGTCCTTCACGAAGATCTTCTCGATGGAGAAGACGGGCTGGGCGTTCTGGGCGGCGTCGGTCATTGAAGCTCTTCCTTCGGACGGGGATTGTTGTGGGGTTACCGGGCGGTAAGCAGAGGGTCGAGGCCGCCGGCGCGGTCGAGGGCGGCGAGGTCGTCGTAGCCGCCGACGTGCCTGTCGCCCACGTAGATCTGCGGCACCGTGCGCCGGCCGGTGCGTTCCATCATCTCCTGGCGGCGCGCGGGATCGAGGTCCACGCGCACCTTCTCGATGTCGGTCACACCCTTGGCCTTGAGCAGCCGCTCGGCCATGACACAGAAGGGACACACGCCCGTGGCATACATCATCACCTTGGCCATGGGCTCATCTCTCCACCGGCAGGCTCGCCTGTTGCCACGCGGCGAACCCGCCCTTCAGCTGGAACACGTTGTTGAAGCCCGACTGGCGCAACAGGCGGCAGGCGGCCCCCGCGCGCGTGCCCGTGACGATCACGGGCTTCTCCTTGTACTTGCCGATCTCGTTCAGGCGCCCGGCGAGGTCGCGCAGCGGGATGTGGCGCGCCTTGGGCAGGTGCCCGGCGGTGTAGTCCTTCTCGTCGCGCACGTCGAGCACGAGCGAGCCCTGGTTCATGAGCCGCGTGGCCTCCAGCGTGCCGATCTCCGCGCCCATGCCGCCCGCCAGCTTCTGGATCTCGGGCCAGAAAAGCATCACGCCGCTCGCGACGAAAAGCGCCACGAGCGCGATGTTGTTCAAGAGGAATTCGCCCATGCGGCGGAAAGGTTGCCCCGGGGCGTCCGGGCCAGGCGCAAAAGGAGGGATTTTACCCCATCAACCCCTGCAGGAGCCAAAGGACCACCATGCCGGTCGCGATGGTCGCCAGCATGCTGCGGCTCTTCGCGCCCACGACGATCGCGACGGCCCCGGCGATCCAGCGCGGGTTCTCGGCGCTCAGCGCGAGCGACCCGTCGTGCAGCAGCAGGCCGGGAGCCACGATCGCGGCGAGCACCGCGGGCGGGACGAAGGCGAGGGCCTGCCGGAACCGCTTGGGGAAGCGGTGCGGATCCGCGAACACGATGAAAGAGGCGCGCAGCAGGTAGGTGCACGCGGACACGCCGAGGATCACGAGCCAGATCGTCACCGGCGGCGCTCCTTGCGCAGCTCCACGGCCATGCCCGCGGCGATGCCTCCGAGCGACGCCACGACGAGCGAAAGGCGATAGGGCATTCCTGCGGCGATGAGCGCCACGGCGGCGGCGACCGTGGCCGCGGCGAGGTCGGCGCGCGAGCGCACGGCGGGCACGAGCAGGGCGATGAACGACAGCACCACGGCGAAGTCGAGCGACCACGACGCGGGCACTGCAGCCCCGGCCGCGATGCCCAGGGCGACGGCGGCCTGCCAGCTCGTCCACAACGTGACCCCGGCGCCGATGAAGTGCCAGTGCAGGTACGTCTTTTCGCCCGCCGCCTCGTAGCGCCGCACGCTGGCGGCGAAGATCTGGTCGGTCATGAGGTAGGAGAGCAGCATCCGCGTGCCGACGGGCAGGTGCGCCACATGGGGAGCCACCGCCGCGCTGTACATGAGGAAGCGCAGGCTCACCACGAAGGCGGCGGCGATCGTGAGCACGATGGGCGAGCCCGCGGCAACCAGCTGGCTCACGATCAATTGCGCGATCCCCGAGAATGACAGCACCGAGAGCGCCACGCCTTCGAGCGCGCTCATGCCCGCGGAGATGGCCGCCACGCCGGTCACGAAGCCGAACGGGACCGTGCCGATCAGGACAGGGGAAACCTCGCGGAAACCGGCGAGAAATTCGTCGCGGGGAGAGCTCACGTTGTGGCCATATTCTAGAATCCTTCCCATGAAGACCCTCGTACTGCTGCGCCACGGCGAAAGCACGTGGAACAAGGAAAACCGGTTCACCGGTTGGACCGACGTCGACCTGTCCGACAAGGGCGTGGAAGAGGCGCGCGCGGCGGGGCGGCTCCTCGGGCGCGAGGGCTTCGAGTTCGACGTGGCCTTCACCTCCGTGCTCAAGCGAGCCATCCGCACGCTCGACTTCGCGCTCGAGGAGATGGACCGCCTGTGGCTGCCGGTGGAGAAGGACTGGCGCCTGAACGAGCGGCATTACGGCGCGCTCCAGGGCCTGAACAAGGCCGAGATGGCGGCGAAGTTCGGCGAGGCGCAGGTGCTGGTT
>CAMPHL010000154.1 GCA_946885905.1 uncultured Pseudomonadota bacterium
AGCTCTGGTTGGGGGCAAGCTCGGCGAAATCCACGCCCAGCCGCGCCCGCAGCCGCTCGCGCTCACGCTCGACGGACGAGAGCCACGCGATGGGGAAGCCCGCCACGTCGGCTGCGCGCCGCACCAACTCGTCGAGCGCGGCCTGTGGGACGAGGTCGAGCGTGGCGGCCGCGTTCATGCGATCTCGCAGACCACGGGCGCGTGGTCGGAAGGCCGCTCGAGCTTGCGGGGCGCCGTGTCGATCGTGCACGAGCGGCAGCTGGCGGCAAGCGCGGGAGACAGCAGCACGTGGTCGATCCGCAGCCCCTGCTTGCGGCGGAACGCCAGCATCCGGTAATCCCACCACGAGTACGAGCGCTCGGGCTGGTCGAAGAGGCGGAACGCATCCGCGAAGCCGAGCCCCAGGATGCGCCGGAAGGCCGCCTTCTCCGGTTCGCTGAAGAGGACCTGCCCCGCCCAGGCCTGCGGGTCGTGGACGTCGCGATCCTCGGGCGCCACGTTGAAGTCGCCCATCACGGCGATGCGCGGATGGCGCACCAGCTCGCCCTCCAGCCAGCGCGCGAGCGCCTCCATCCAGCGCAGCTTGTATTCGTACTTGTCGCTGCCCACCGACTGGCCGTTGGGCACGTAGACCGAAACCACGCGCACGCCCTCGCAGTCCGCGGCGAGCACCCGGCACTGGTCATCGACGAAATCCGGAATCGCCCGGCAGACCTCGACTCCATCGGTTCTCGTGAGGATCGCCACGCCGTTGTACGTGCGCTGGCCGCAGTGGAGGCTGCAGTAGCCGGCGGCACGCAGCTCCAGGGCGGGGAACTGCGCATCCTCGCACTTGGTTTCCTGCAGGCACAAGGCGTCGGGCGAGTGCGCTGCCAGCCAGTCGAGCAGGTGCGGCAACCTCACCCGGAGCGAATTCACGTTCCAGGTTGCGAGCTTCACACAGCGCTATTTCGTCTCGCCCTCGGGCCGGGGTCCGGGCTGGCCGGGAAGCCGGGTGCGCGCGTAGCCCGCGCGATCGAGCGCCGCGTTCCACGAGCCCTCGTCGAAGCCGCGCACGTTCGATTCGCCGATCACGAGGTAGGGCACCGAGAGCGAGCCCGCGATCTTCATGAGCGCGTCCTGGGCTTCCTGGTCGATCTGCGCGTTCTTCTCGGAAAACGGCACGCCTCGGCGGCTGAGCAGCGCCCGGCCTTGCACGCAGTAGTCGCCGCAATCGCTGCTGGTATAGAGCGTCACGGGATTGCGCTGCGCCGCCATCCGGGTCGCGTAAGGCATCTGCTCCTCGGTGCTGGGGCCGGTGCCGCGCATCGACTTCTCCGAGACGTTCCTCGCGTCCTTGGGCGGCGGGAACTCGGTGTATTGGACCTTGCCATCCTTGTCCACCCACTTGTACAGGATGGACTGGGCCTGCGCGGCCATCGCCGCGAGCGCCGCCGTGACGCAGAGCAGGATCGGGATGCGCTTCATGGGTTCCTCCGACTAGGCGGTGACCGTCATCCCATTATGGCGCAGAAGGGCGTCGATCTGGGGCTTGCGGCCGCGGAAGGCGACGAACGACTCGAGCGCCGGGCGGCTGCCGCCGCGCGCGAGCACCTCGTCGCGGAAGCGCCCGCCGGTCTTCGCATCGAGCACGCCCGCTTCCTCGAAGGCTCCGAAGGCATCGGAGGAGAGCACCTCGGCCCACTTGTAGCTGTAGTAACCCGCGGCGTAGCCGCCGGCGAAGATGTGCATGAACTGGTGCGGGAAGCGGTTGTAGGCGGGCACCTGGACCACCGCGACCTGCGACCGGACCTCGTCGAGCAGCCCGAGGACATCGCCCGTGGCGGGATCGAGATCCCCGTGCAGGCGCATGTCGAAGAGCGCGAACTCGAGCTGGCGCACGAAGCCCGCGCCGCTCTGGAAGTTCTTCGCCGCCACGAGCTTGTCGAAGAGCTCGCGCGGCATGCGGCTGCCGGTGTCGACGTGCCGAGTCATCGGCTCGACCACGGCCCACTCCCAGCAGAAGTTCTCCATGAACTGGCTCGGAAGCTCGACCGCGTCCCACTCGACGCCGTTCAGGCCCGAAACGCCCAGCTCGTCCACCTCGGTGAGCAACTGGTGCAGCCCATGGCCGAACTCGTGGAAGAGCGTGATCACCTCGCGATGCGTGAAGAGCGCGGGCTTGCCGTTCACCGGCGCCGGGAAGTTGCAGGTGAGGAACGCCACGGGCGTCTGTACGCGCCCGCCCACGCGCCGCCGGTCGACCGCCTGCGCCATCCAGGCGCCGCCGCGCTTGTGTTCCCGCGCATAGAGGTCGAGGTAGAAGCGGCCGATGCGGCGGCCTTCGCGGTCGGCGATCTCGTGGAAGCGCACCTCGGGACGATAGGTCTCGGCCTGCGCCTCGCGGATCTTCACGCCGAAGATGGTTTCCACCACGCGGAAGAGGCCGGCCAGCACGGCGTCCTGCGGGAAGTACTGCTTCACTTCCTGGTCGGAGAAGGCGTAGCGGCGCTGCCGCAGCTTCTCGCTCACGTAGGCCACGTCGCTCGCGCGCACGTCGGCCAGGTTCAGCTCCGAGCGCGCGAAGTCCCGGAGCTGCTGCATGTCGCGTTCGGCGTGCGGGCGCGCGCGGCGCGCGAGGTCCCCGAGGAAGGTGAACACCTCGGCAGGCGTATCCGCCATCTTCGGCGCGAGCGAGACCTCGGCGTAGTTCTCGTAGCCGAGGAGCTTCGCGGCCTCGGCGCGCAGCTCGAGGAGCCTGCGGATGGTCGGTCCGTTGTCCCATTGCCCGGGCCCCAGGTCCGAGGCGCGAGTGAAGTAGGCCTCGTACATGAGCTCGCGAAGTCCATGATGGTCCGCGTACTGCATGACGGGCTGGTAACAGGGCTGCTGCAGGGTGAGCTTCCAGCCCTCGCGGCCCTCCTGCTTCGCGGCCTGTTCGGCCGCCGCGAGCACGTCGTCCGGGATGCCCGAGAGCTCGTTGCGATCGGTCACGTAGTGGCCGAACGCGTTCGTGGCGTCGAGCACGTTGTCCTGGAACTTCGAGCCCAGCTTCGCCAGCTCCTCCTGGATCTCGAGGAAGCGGGCCTTCTCGCGCGGGGGAAGCTCGACGCCGGAAAGGCGGAAGTCGCGCAGCTGGATCTCGACGAAGCGTCGGCGCGGGACGGGCCACTTGCCGAAGCCGGGCGCAGCCGCCATCGCCTTGAACGCGCCGTGCAGCCGCAGGTCCTGGCCCTGCTCGGCGAAGTACTGCGTCACCTTCGGCAGCGCCGCGTTGTAGGCCTCGCGAAGCTCGGGCGAGTTCACGACCGCGTTCAGGTGCGAGACCTGCGCCCACGCGCGGCCCAGCCGCTCGTTCGCGTCGTCGAGGGGCTCGACGAAGTTCTCCCATGTGGGCGCCGCGTCCTGGGCCGCGAGCCGTTCGATGGTGGCGCGTCCCTCGGCGATCAGCCGGTCGATCGCGGGGGCGATGTGCTCGGGCTTGATCTCGCCGAAGCGCGGAAGGTCGGTGAAGTCGAGAAGAGGATTCATGGTGGTCGAAGATTGGATCCAGGGCGCTTGGGGCGACGGTCCCGGCCGGGATGACTAACGAGAGTAGACCGTCCGGCCGCCCACGATCGTCCGCATTACCCTTCCCACCATCTCCATCCCCTGGAAGGGCGTGTTCTTGCCCTGGCTCAGGAGGGCGTCGGGGCGAACGACCCAGGGCTGGTCCGGGTGGAAGAGGCAGAGGTCGGCGGCGGCGCCGGGCGCCAAGGTTCCTTCGGCGATGCCGAGGATTCGCGCCGGGCGTGTCGTGACCGCAGCGAGCGTCTCGTGGAGCTTCAGGCCCGATTCCCGTCCCCATTGGAGCGCGAGCGGCAGCAGCAGTTCGAGCGCCGTGGCGCCGGGCGCGGCTTCGCCGAACGGGACCTGCTTGGCGTCGTCGTCCACGGGAGCATGGTCCGAGCAGACGGCGTCGATCGTCCCGTCGGCTGCCGCGCGGCGCAGCGCGTCGCGGTCGGCGGGCTCGCGCAGCGGCGGCTCGAGGCGGCAGTTGGAGTCGAACTCGCCTATGTCGCGGTCGCACAGGTGCAGGTGGTGGATCGACACGTCGCAGGTGAGCGGCACGCCCAGCTTCTTCGCCTGCGCCACGAGGGCCACGCCCTCCGCGGTCGAGATCCGCTCCAGGTGCACGCGGGCATTCGTGGCGCTCATGAGCTCGAGGATCGTGCGAATCGCGACCGTCTCGGCGATGCGGGGAATCGAGGGCAGCCCCAGGCGCGTGGCTACTTCCCCCGTATGCGCGACACCGCCCGCGGCAAGGCTCGGGTCCTCGGGACGCAGCCAAACCGTATAGCCGAGCGTAGCGGCGTAACGCAGGGCGTTGAGCATCGTGCGTGTGTCCGGCAGCGGCGCATGGCCCTGCGAAAAGCCCACACAGCCCGCCTCGGTGAGCTCGCCCATCTCGGCGAGCCGCTCGCCCTTCAACGCCACCGTGAGCGCGCCCACCGGATGCACGCGCGCGGCATTGAGGCTGGAGGCCCGGCGCGTGAGCATCTCGACCAGCCCCGGCTCGTCCAGCGGAGGATCGGTGTCGGGCGGACAGGCGAGCGTCGTTATGCCGCCTGCAACCGCCGCCCGCATCTCCGATTCCAGCGTGGCCTTGTATTCGAAGCCCGGTTCGCGCAACCGCGCCGAGAGATCCACCAGCCCGGGACATGCGACGAGACCCTTGGCGTCGATCGTCTCGTCGGCCTTGAAGCCGTCTGGCGCCTGGTCGAGCGCGACGACCTTGCCGTCGGCAATGTAGATGGATCCGGGCCTGTCGCGGCCCGACGCCGGATCCACGACGCGCGCATTGACCACCTGGCTCCTGGCGCCCGGCGCCTGGCTCCCCGTCATTGCGGCGACCCCAGCATCGACATCACCGCCATCCTCACGGCGATGCCGAACGTCACCTGCGGCAGGATCACGCTCTGCCTGCCGTCCGCGACCGAAGAATCGATCTCGACGCCGCGGTTCATCGGCCCCGGGTGCATCACGATGGCGTCGGGCTTGGCGAGCGCGAGCTTCTCGGCCGTGAGCCCGAAGCACTTGAAGAACTCGCCGGCGGAAGGCAGCAGCGCCCCGTTCATCCGTTCGTTCTGGAGCCTCAGCATGATCACCACGTCGCAATCCCTGAGGCCCGCGGCCATGTCGTGGAAGACGCGCACGCCCAGGCGCTCGACCTGCGCGGGCACGAGCGTCTTGGGCCCGATCACGCGCAGGTCCGGGACGCCGAGGGTCTTGAGCGCATGGATCTGCGAGCGCGCGACGCGCGAATGCAGAACGTCTCCCACGATCGCCACCGTGAGGTTGGTGAAGTCCTTCTTGTAGTGGCGGATGGTGTACATGTCGAGCAGGCCCTGGGTGGGGTGCGCGTGCCGTCCGTCGCCCGCGTTGATGACCGCGATGCCCGGCTTCACGTGCCGCGCGATGAGGTGCGGCGCGCCCGACTGCGAATGCCGCACGATGAACATGTCCGCGTCCATCGCCTGCAGGTTCCAGACGGTGTCCAGCAGCGTCTCGCCCTTCGACGTGGAAGAAGCCCCGATGTTGAGGTTGATCACGTCCGCGGACAGCCGCTTGGCCGCGATCTCGAACGTCGTGCGGGTGCGCGTCGAATTCTCGAAGAAGACGTTGAAGATCGACTTGCCGCGCAGCAGCGGGACCTTCTTCACGTCGCGCTCGGACACGGAGACGAACTGGTCGGCGGTGTCGAGGATGAGGCCGATCGTCTCGGCGGGCAGTCCCTCGGTGGTGAGCAGGTGGCGCAGCCGCCCGTCCGGCCCGATCTGCAGGCTCGCCTTCGGGTCGAGCGGCATCAGTCGGGCCTCTTGACGGCCGCGAAGCGCAGGCGGCCGTTCTCGTTGGAGAGCACCAGCTCCTCGCCGGCTGCGACCTCGACGCGAGCCCCCATGAAGTCGGCCGACACCGGAAGCTCGCGCCCGCCGCGATCGGCGAGCACCGCCAGGCGCACTACGCTCGGCCGGCCGAAGTCGAAGAGCTCGTTCAAGGCCGCGCGCACGGTGCGACCGGTGTGGAGCACGTCGTCCACCAGCACCACCTCGCGGCCATCGACGTCGAAGGGAATCTGGCTGCGCCTCACCTCGGGGTGCAGGCCGCGAACGCCGAAGTCGTCGCGATGCAGCGTTACCGCGAGCACGCCCAGCGGCGTCGCAAGGCCGAGCTGGCGGTGCAGCCGCTCCGCCACCCAGGCACCGCCCGTGTAGATGCCGACCAGGCCCGCGTCGGGCGCGATGGCGCCGCGCATCCTCTCGGCCAGCTCCCTGGCGAGCTGCTCGGGATCCGGAAGCGCGCTCATCGTCTTTCCTTTTGTCTTGCCGGCATCGCGTCGAGGAAGCTTTGCAGGATGAGCGCGGCGGCGAGCGCATCGACGTCGGACCTGGCGCCCGAACGCGTGCGCGTCCGCTTCAAGGTCGCCTCGGCATCCGCGGAGGTGAGCGTCTCGTCGACGTAGAACACCGGCCCGTGGCGCGTGAACTTCATCTCGAGCGTGCG
>CAMPHL010000155.1 GCA_946885905.1 uncultured Pseudomonadota bacterium
CGTTCTCCAGCACGCGCAGGAGCTTGGCCTGCAGCTCCAGTTGAAGCTCGCAGATCTCGTCGTGGAAGAGCGTCCCCTCGCCCTCGTCCTCGAAGTAACCCGACTTGGCCGACTGCTCGCAGGTGAATGCGCCCTTGGCATAGCCGAAGAGCGTGGGCTCGACGAGCGATGGCGAGATCGCGGCGCAGTTGAGCGCGAGGTACGGTTGGCGCGAGCGCGCCGAGAGATGGTGCAGGGCGAAGGCCACGCGCTCCTTGCCGCTGCCCGACTCGCCTTCGATCAGCGCGGGGAAGGCAGCGGAGGCGTAGAGGTCGATCTGGCTGCGCAGTCGCCTCAAGGGGGGGCTGTCGCCGATCAGCGCGCGCGAGCTTTCGGCATCCTCCTCCGGCCGGTCGAGGCGCGTCGAGCGCAGTGCCCGCGTGAGCGCGGTGCGCAGGAATTCCGGCTCGCAAGGCTTGGGCACCAGGTCCACGGCGCCGAGGGCACGGGCGCGCCGGGCGTTGGATTCCTCGTTCTGCCCCGTGAGCACGAGGATGCGCACCTGCGGTGCGTGCGCGAGCAGGTCGCCGATCAGCTTGAAGCCTTCGTTGGGCAGGTGGGCCACCGGCGGCAGGCCCAGGTCGATCAGCGCGAGCTCGGGCTGGAGGCCCGCGCGCAGGCGCTCGACCGCCTGGGGCCGGTCCCTTGCGAGGGCGATGTCGAAGTCCGCTTGCAGGGCGAAGGCGAGGCTCTCGGCGATCAGCGCATCGTCGTCGACCAGCAGCAGGCGCGGTTTCTTCATGGGGCCCGACGATTATAGGGGAGGGGCGCGCGGCAAGACTGCTAGAATTCTCGTCAAAGGCCCACGAAAAAACCCCTCGCAATGTCCGAAGCCCTGGTCGACGTCGACTCGGTGACGTTTTCCTACGGCCGCCGTCCCGTCCTCGAGGGCATCTCGATGAAGGTGCCGCGCGGCAAGGTCGTCGCGATCATGGGCGGCAGCGGCTGCGGGAAGACCACGCTGCTGCGCCTGATCGGCGGGCAGTTGAAACCGGGCAAGGGCACGGTGCGGGTGGCCGGCCAGGCCATCCACGAGCTCGACAACGCGGGCCTGTACCGCCTGCGGCGCCGGATGAGCATGCTGTTCCAGTTCGGCGCTCTCTTCACCGACTTGACGGTGTTCGAGAACGTGGCCTTCCCGTTGCGCGAGCACACCAGACTGCCCGAGAGCATGATCCGCGACCTCGTGCTGCTCAAGCTGGAGGCCGTGGGCCTGCGCGGGGCGCACCGGCTCATGCCGGCCGAGCTTTCCGGGGGCATGGCGCGCCGCGCCGCGCTCGCGCGCGCCGTGGTGCTCGACCCGATGCTGGTGCTGTACGACGAGCCCTTCGCCGGCCTCGACCCGATCGCGCTGGCCGTCATCGGCCGGCTCATCCGCAAGTTGAACGACGCGCTGGGCGCCACCTCGATCCTGGTCTCGCACGACGTCTACGAATGCCTGCAGATCGTGGACTACCTCTACTTCATGTCCGCGGGCCGCATCGTCGGCGAGGGTACCCCGGACCAGGTGCGCGCATCGAACGATCCCTTCGTGCGCCAGTTCGTGCACGGCGAGACCGACGGGCCGGTGCCCTTCCACTACCAGGCGCGCCCCTACGCGGTGGACGTGGGTCTTGCCGAGGGAGCCGGCCGTGCTTGACCGGTTGCGGGGGCCGCTCGCGCGCCTGGGCCACAACGTGATCGAAGGCGTTTGGCGCATCGGCGTGATGACACGCTTCTTCGGGCTGGTGCTCGCCTCCTCGGGCACGAGCCTGCAGCGATTCCGCCTGGTGATGCGGGAGGTGTACTTCAGCGGCGTGCTGTCGCTCATCATCATCGTGGTGAGCGGCCTCTTCGTCGGCATGGTGCTGGGGCTGCAGGCCTTCGAGACTCTGCAGATCTACGGCGCGACCGAATCGATCGGCGTGGTCGTGGCCCTCTCGCTCGTGCGGGAGCTCGGGCCCGTCGTCTCGGGGCTGCTCTTCGCCTCCCGCGCGGGGAGCGCGATCACGGCGGAGATCGGGCTCATGAAAACCACCGAGCAGCTCACCGCGATGGACATGATGGCGGTTTCGCCCATGTCGCGCGTGATCGCGCCGCGCTTCTGGGCCGGGGTGATCTCGATGCCGCTGCTCGCGGCGCTCTTCTCGGCGATGGGCGTCTTCGGCGGCTACCTCGTGGGCGTGGTGCTGATCGGGGTGGACAACGGGGCGTTCTGGTCGCAGATGCAGGCCGCCGTGGACTTTCGGTATGATGTGTTGAACGGCGTGGTCAAGAGCGTCGTGTTCGGCATCGCGGTCGCGGTGATCTCCACCTACGAGGGCTACGACGCCCCGCCGACCGCCGAAGGCGTCTCGCGCGCCACCACCCGCACCGTGGTCACTTCCGCCCTCGTGATCCTCGCCCTGGACCTGATGCTCACCGCGTTCATGCTGCGCGGCGGGGACTAGCGGAAAGAAGACGATGGAAAGAACGACGATCGACCTGTGGTTCGGCGCCTTCGTGGCGGCCGGTTTCGCGGCGCTCCTGGTGCTCGCGCTCAAGGTCGGCAACCTCGGCGCGGAGCGTCCCAACGAGACCTACAAGGTCGAAGTGCGGTTCGACAACATCGGCGGGCTGAAGGTACGGGGACCCGTGCGCAGCGCCGGGGTGCTCGTGGGCCGCGTGGCGGAGCTGCACTTCGACAACGAGCGCTACCAGGCGAGTGTCACGCTCGCGCTCGACAAGCGCTACCAGTTCCCCAAGGACACGAGCGCCGCGATCCTCACCTCGGGGCTCCTCGGCGAGACCTACATCGGGCTGGAAGCCGGCGGCGACAGCAAGATGCTCGCCGAGGGCGACCGCATCCTGATCAGCCAGTCGGCGGTCGTGCTCGAGAAGCTGATCAGCCAATTCCTCTTCAGCCAGGCGCAGGAGCCGGGAAAGAAGTAGTCCACCGGAACCGTCCCTCGCGCGTTCAGGTCGTACACACTCCAGCGACACCCACAGGAAGATGCCCATGTTGCGAACGATCCTCGCCTGCCTCGCGTTCCTCGGTCCCGCCGCCGCCGCTGCGCAGGAAGCCCCTGACGCGCTGGTCAAGCGCGTGACCGACGAGGTGCTCACGATCATCAAGTCGGACAAGGACCTGCAGAGCGGCAATTCGCGCAAGATCGCGGAGCTCGCCGAGGCCAAGGTGCTGCCGCATTTCGATTTCCAGCGCATGACCCGGCTTGCGGTAGGCCGCAACTGGCAACAGGCCAACGACGCGCAGAAGGAGCAGCTCGTGAAGGAGTTCCGCACGATGCTCGTGCGCACGTACTCGAGCTCGCTCACCGCGTACCGCAACCAGAAGATCGAGGTGAAGCCGCTCAAGATGGCCGCGGCCGACAAGGAGGTGACCGTGCGTACGGCGGTGATCCAGCAGGGCGGGCCGCAGATCCCGATCGACTACGCGATGGAGAAGACCGACTCCGGCTGGAAGGTCTACGACGTGGTGATCGACGGCGCGTCGCTGGTGACGACCTACCGCAGCACCTTCAACGAGCAGGTCCAGAAAGCCGGAATCGACGGGCTGGTGAAGACGCTCGCCGAGCGCAACAAGTCGCCCGACGTTTCGGCCGCTGCGAAGAAGAAGTGAGTACCACGCCCCGGGCCGAGGTGCTCGCGCTCGACGGGGCGTTGTCCTTCGAGACGCTTCCGGACGTGCTGCGCGCGAGCGAGGAGTACGCGGCGCGGCCCGGCCTGCCCGACAAGCTCACCATAGACTTCGGCGGCGTCGATGCCATCGACTCGTCGGCCGTGGCGCTCCTGCTCGAATGGCGGCGCCAGGCCCGGCGCTTCGGCAAGAAGCTCGAGTTCGTGAATCTTCCCGGCAACCTCATCGCGCTCGCCACGCTGTACGGCGTGGAGGAACTCATCCAGCCGACCCAGCCCGCCTGACATGGCGGCTGCGGTGGAGGTGCACGACCTCGCCAAGCGCTTCGGGCGCGTGCGGGCACTCGACGGCGTGACGCTTACGGTGGAGCAGGGCGAGTTCTTCGCCCTCCTCGGGCCCAACGGCGCGGGCAAGACCACCCTCATCTCGATTCTCGGCGGCCTCGCCATCGCCGACCAAGGGCACGCGTCGGTCATGGGCCACGACGTGCGCGCCGATTTCCGCGCGGCGCGCCGGTCGGTGGGCATCGTCCCCCAGGAAGTCGTGTTCGATCCCTTCTTCACGGTGCGCGAGACGCTCGAGTTCCAGTCGGGTTACTTCGGCCTGCGGCGCAACGGCGCCTGGATCGACGAGCTGCTCGAGCGCCTCGCGCT
Source organism: uncultured Pseudomonadota bacterium (assembly GCA_946885905.1). The sequence goes on from CAMPHL010000155.1 coordinate 4,309, forward strand.
CGCCGCCAAGGCGAAGGCGAACATGCGCTCGCTCTCCGGCGGCATGAAGCGCCGGGTGATGGTGGCGCAGGCGCTGGTTCACCGCCCGCCCGTGATCGTGCTGGACGAGCCGACCGCGGGCGTGGACGTGGAGCTGCGGCAGACCCTCTGGGAATTCGTGCGGGGGCTGAACGCCGCCGGCCACACCATAGTGCTCACGACGCACTACCTCGAGGAGGCGCAGCAGCTCTGCACGCGCATCGCCATGATGCGCGACGGCCGGATCGTGGCCCTCGACTCGACCGCGCGCCTTCTCGCGTCGTTTTCCGAACGTGTGCTGCGGGTAAAGCTCGAGGCGGGAGCGCTCCCGCCCGAGCTTGCCGCCCGGGCGACCGATGAAGGGGGCGCCTGGTGGCGGGTGCCGGTCTCCGACGTCGCCCACGTGGAGAGCGCGCTCGCGCGGCTGCGCGAGGCGGGGGTGGCGATCGCCAACCTCGAAGTGTCCGAGCCGGACCTCGAGGAAGTGTTCGTGAAGGTCATGCGCCGGGAGGGCGCGAGGTGAACGAAACCGCCCATGGCAGCGGGCTGCCGACGCTGCTCTACAAGGAGGTGCTGCGATTCTGGAAGGTGAGCTTCCAGACGGTCGCAGCGCCGGTACTCACGACGCTGCTCTACCTCCTCGTCTTCGGGCACGCGCTCGCCGCGCACGTGCAGGTGTTCCCGGGCGTGTCGTACGTCGAGTTCCTGATCCCGGGGCTCGCGATGATGGCGGTGCTGCAGAACTCGTTCGCCAACAGCTCGTCGTCGATCATCCAGTCGAAGGTCACCGGCAACATGGTCTTCATCCTGCTGCCGCCGCTGGCGCCATGGGAAGTCTTCGCCGCCTACCTGCTCGCCTCGATGGTGCGCGGCCTCGTCGTGGGCATGGGGGTATTCGCGGCCACCATGTGGGTGGTTGCGCTGCCGATGAAAGAGCCGCTCTGGGCCCTCGCCTTCGCCGTGGTCGGCAGCGGCATGCTGGGAGTGATGGGCATCCTCGCCGGCATCTGGTCGGAGAAATTCGACCAGCTGGCCGCCTTCCAGAACTTCGTCGTGCTGCCGCTCACGTTCCTCGCCGGCGCCTTCTACTCGGTGAACACGTTGCCACCCTTCTGGCAGGCGGTGTCGCGGCTCAACCCCTTCTTCTATGCCGTGGACGGCTTCCGCTACGGATTCTTCGGGCACTCGGATGTCGCGCCCGCGGCGGGCCTCGCGATTGCGACCGCCGCCTTCGCTGCCCTATCATGGGTCACCCTGCAGCTCCTGCGACGCGGCTACAAGCTGCGCCATTGAACCTTCCCATGGTGGAACCCAGCTCGATCGCCGCTTCGATCCGTGCCGGCCTCGACTGCACGCACGTCGAAGTCACCGGCGATGGCGCCCATTTCCAGGCCGTCGTGGTGAGTCCGTCCTTCGCGGGCTTGACGCGCGTCGGCCAGCACCAGCTGGTGTACGCCGCGCTGGGCGGGCGCATGCGCGAGGAAATCCACGCGCTTTCCATGAAGACCTACTCCCCCGAGGAATGGGCCCGGCGTTGAGGCGATAGCGGCCGGGGCCCGCGAACACATGCAGAAGCTTTCCATCCGCGGCGGAACGCCGCTTTCGGGCGAGGTTCGCGTCGCCGGGGCCAAGAACGCGGCGTTGCCGATCCTCGCGGCGTCGCTGCTCACCGCGGCGCCCATGCGGGTGCGCAACGTGCCGCAGCTGAACGACGTCCGTACCATGGTGCGGCTGCTCGAGCGCATGGGCGTGAAGACCGATGCCGGCGCGCAGGAGGTTTCGCTGGATGCGCGCATGGTGGCGGAGCCCTTCGCGCCCTACGACCTGGTGAAGACGATGCGCGCCTCGATCCTCGCCCTCGGTCCGCTGGTGGCGCGGTTCGGGGAGGCGCGGGTATCGCTGCCCGGCGGGTGCGCGATCGGCGAGCGGCCCGTGGACCTGCACATCAAGGGCCTCGCGGCGATGGGCGCCGACGTCGCGATCGAGTCGGGCTACATCCACGCGACGGCCCGGCGCCTCAGGGGCACGCGCATCTTCATGGATACCGTGACCGTCACCGGCACCGAGAACCTGATGATGGCGGCGTGCCTGGCGCAAGGCACGACGGTCCTCGAGAACGCGGCGCGCGAGCCCGAAGTGGCCGACCTCGCGCGCTGCCTCATCGCCATGGGCGCGCGCATCCGTGGCCACGG
>CAMPHL010000156.1 GCA_946885905.1 uncultured Pseudomonadota bacterium
AGCCGGAGATGTTCTGGCGCAGCGTTTCCAGCGGATTGATGCCGATGCGCGACAGCCCCGAGAGCTCCAGCTGGAGTTGGAACGACGTCGAGTACTGCTGCGTGGCGGTGATGAATCGGTGGGCCACGGCACGCACTTGCCAGCAGCCTCCATTGTACTCGACGCCTACCAGTCCCTCGAGGAGCTTCCTGTCCTGGAGGCTCCAGTTCCAGCGCGCCAGGCCCGAGAGGTTGCGCGTGATCGGCCATTGGCTCGACAGGTCCACCTGCTCGATTCCGCTTTGCTGCGAGGGGTCGGCCGCGTCCACGGAGCCGCGCGCGTAGCGATAGGCCGCGTTGATCACACGGCCCGGGGCGGGCGTGTAGCTGGTCCCGGCGGCGAAGCGTTGCGAGCGCGACACGCTGGGCGTGTACTGCACGCCCACGTCGGCGGCGATCGCCGGCGTGAGCCGGCTCGAGGCGAAGGCCACGATATCGGAGGACTTGGCCTCCGTCGCGGGCTCCCCCAGCGTCACGCGCGGCGGCGTGAAGTAGTGGATCTGTCCCAGGGCGGCGCGGAAGCGCTCCATGCCGGTGTCCGCGTCTATGAGGCGCGTGGCGAGCGCGAAGGTAAGCTGGTTGGCGTCGCCCACGCGGTCGCCGCCCACGAAGCGGTTGTCGGTGAAGATCTGGGCGAAGTTGAAGTCGCGTACCGCGGTGGTGAAGTTGGGCAGCTGCGACTGGTCCTTGTAAGGCACATACAGGTAGTAGAGGCGCGGCTCGAGCGTTTGCTCGAACGTGTATCCCAGCCACTGCGTGCGCCGGTCGAAGGTGAGGCCGGAGTCGACGCTCGCGATCGGAAGCGCGAGGCTGGGCCTTTCCTCGCTGCCCCGAGGGGCGTTCTCCTCGAGGTTGTAGCGCAGGGCGTAGTAGCCCACGCGGGGCACGACGTAGCCGTAGCTGCGCCGCATCGGATAGGCCACGGTGGGATAGAGGATCGCGCGCTGCCCGTTCACGAGGTCCGGATGGCGGAAGTTCGACAGCTCGCCCAGCAGGCTCCAGTCGAAGCCGAGCTGGCCCTGGCGTGCGCCGCCGAGCGAGATCCGCGGAACGATCTTGTACGGAATCGGCACCGGCGCGCCATTGGGATCCTGCAGGGTCTGGTAGGCGAGCACCCGCGCGGAGAACGACCACGTCTCGTCGTCGTAGGCGAGTATGGCGTCGCGCGGAAGGTTCGTCTGCGACGTCGCCGCGATCTTGGTGGACAGGTCGCGGAAGTAGTCGTCGTCCGAGACGGCCTGAGCGTTGACCCCGGCACGCCATCCTTCCCAGAGGCGCTGCTCGTGCCGCACGCCCGCGAACCAGCGATCGATGTCCTTGATGCGGTCGTTGGGCAGGTATTCGCCGTCGAACTGCCCCTTGTAAGTCTCGCCGAGATAGCGCAACTCCGTGCCCAGCTGGAAGCCGCGCTTGGTGTACACCTTCGGCGTCACGGTCGCGTCGCGGTTGGGCGCGATGTTCCAGTAGTACGGCACGCCGATCTCGAAGCCGCTTTGGCCGGAGGTGCCGATGGTGGGGGCGAGGAAGCCGGACTTGCGCTGGTTGTCGAGGGGGAAGTGCAGGTAGGGCGAATAGAGGATCGGCAACCCCAGGAAGTACACCGTCGTGTCGTATGCGGTGCCCATGTTCTCGATGCCGTCGAGCGTGAGGTCGCGCACGCGGATGAACCAGTCGTCGCGCGGGGCCGGACACGACGTATACTCGGCCCGCTCCAGGCGGCTCACGCGGTTCTCCTGCAGGATCGCCTTGGATGCCAGGCCGCGCGAGGCGGTGCGCCGCTCGGCGGTCTTGGGGAACTCGAACACGGGCGAGTCCATGACGCCGGTGTCCTTCTCGAGGTCGTAGCGCAAGCGGGGGCCGGTCGCACTGTCGGTGCCGCGTTCCAGCGTGACCGAGCCGGTCGCGGTCGCGACCTGGTCCGCGGCCGAGTACTCGACGCGCTGCGCCCGGATGACGGCGCCACGCTGGCGCATGACCACATTGCCGGTGGCGACGATGTTCTTGTCGGGCTGGCCCTCGATGCGGTCGGCCTCGAGGAACTTGGCGCTGTCGCGCTCGGGCCGCGTGGGCGCGAGCCGCATCTGCTTCTCGAGCTTGAGCTGCAGCTCGGGATCCAGCGCCGCCGCGAAGCCCGGGACCATGGCGAACAGCAGCGCGATCGCTGCGGACCGGAGGTGTTTCGACGTCAAGGAAGCTGCGGCGCGGGTGCTAGAATCGCCGAGTTTACCCCAATGGACGACCGTCTTTCCGCGCTCGACGCGTGGCTGCGCGAGGTCCTGCGCGGCGCGCCATTCAGGCTCGAGCGCGCTTCCACCGACGCGAGCTTCCGGCGTTACTTTCGCGCATTCCTCGACGACGGCCGCACGTTCATCGCGATGGACGCGCCGCCGGAACGCGAAAATTCACGCGCGTTCGTGCACGTCGCGCGCCTCTTCCGCGACGCGGGCCTCAACGCGCCGGAAATTATCGCCGAAGACCTCGCGCGCGGCTACCTGCTGCTCACCGACCTCGGCACGCGCTCCTACCTCTCGGAGCTGCGCGAGGGACGCGACGTCGACCGCCTTTTCGCCGACGCCTCGACGGCGCTGGTGCGCTGGCAGCAGGCGACCCGGCCCGGCGAGCTGCCCGAGTACGGCGAGGCCCTGCTGGCGCGCGAGCTCGAGCTCTTCCCGGAGTGGTACGTCGGCCGCCACCTGGGCGTGCAGCTCGATGAGCCGCGCGCGCAGGCCCTTCGCACGGTCTTCTCGCGCGTGCTCGAGCAGAACCTCTCGCAGGGGCGCGTGTTCGTGCATCGCGATTTCATGCCGCGCAACCTCATGGTCTGCGAGCCCAACCCCGGCATCATCGACTTCCAGGACGCGGTTCACGGACCCGTGAGCTACGACATCGCGTGCCTGTACCGCGACGCGTTCGTGAGCTGGGAGGAGGAGCGCGTGCTCGACGGGACCATCCGCTACTGGGAAATGGCGCGCAAGGCGGGCCTGCCGGTGCCGGGTGACTTCGCGCACTTCTGGCGCGACGTGGAATGGATGGGCGTGCAGCGCCACCTGAAGGTCCTGGGAATCTTCGCTCGCCTGCATTACCGCGATGGCAAGGCGGGATACCTCGAGGACACGCCGCGCTTCCTCGGTTACGTGCGACACGCGGCCAATCGCTATCCCGGGCTCCGCGCCCTTGCCGAGATCCTCGATCACCTCGAGGGGAAATCGGCCGCCGTGCGCCATTCCTGATGGCACGCGCTCTCATCCTGGCCGCTGGCCGTGGCGAGCGCATGCGGCCGCTCACCGACACGGTCCCCAAGCCGCTTCTCAGCGCCGGAGGACGTGCCCTCATCGAGTGGCAGGTCGAGCGGCTGGTCGCCGGCGGCTTCCGGGAGCTGGTCGTGAACCATTCGCACCTCGGCCACATGATCGAGGCGGCGCTGGGCGATGGCAGCCGCTTCGGCGCCGCGATCCGTTACTCGCACGAGCCGCGCGCGCTGGAAACCGCCGGCGGCGTGGTGCAGGCGCTGCCGCTGCTGGGCCGGCATCCCTTCGCCGTGGTGAGCGCCGACATCCACACGGATTTCGACTACGCCTCGCTGCGGCCGCGCATCGCCTCCATCGCGCGGGCTCCGGATCGACAGGCCGCGCATTTCGTGCTCGTCGACAATCCGGGCTTCCATCCGCGCGGCGACATGGCGCTCGACGCGGGGCGGGTCGCGCGCGAAGGTGTGCGCCTCACCTACGGCAACATCGCCGTCTTCCATCCCGCGCCCTTCCACGACCTCGCGGCGGGGGCCCCGCTCAAGCTTTTTCCCTGGGCCTACAGTCTCGTCGATGAGGGCCGCGTGACCGGCGAGCGCTACGCCGGGTCGTGGGACAATATCGGCACGCCGGACCAGCTGGCCGCGCTCGACCGCCGGCTCTCGCAACCCACAAGCCGAGAAAACCGACCATGAAGCTCGAGAACCCCCTCCAGATCAAGCCCTTCAAGGCCCGCCGCGCGCGCCTGGGGCGCGCACTGGGCGACGGCGTCGTGGTGCTGCCCACCGCCCCCGAACGCCACCGCAACGCGGACACGCACTACGACTACCGTTGGGACAGCGGCTTCTACTACCTCACCGGTTTCCGGGAGCCCGAGGCCGTGCTGGTCATGGTGCTCGGGGCCAAGCCCCGCACGATCATCTTCTGCCGCGAGAAAAACCTCGAGCGGGAGATCTGGGACGGCTACCGCTACGGCCCGGACATGGCCAAGGCGATGTTCGGCTTCGACGACGCATATCCGTACGCCGAGCTGGACGCGCGCATGCCCGATCTCATCGCGAACAAGGACATCCTGCACACGCCGGTCGGCGCAGACCAGGAATGGGACACACGGGTATCGCGTTGGCTGAACAGCGTGCGGGCAAAGGTGCGCTCCGGCATCACGGCTCCCTCGCAGATCCGCGACGTGCGCACCGAGGTGAACGACATGCGCCTCATCAAGGACGAGCACGAGCTCGCCATCATGCGGCGCGCGGGCGCGATCTCGAGCGAGGCGCACGTGCGCGCCATGAAAGCCGCGGCTCCCGGCAAGCGCGAGTACGAGGTCGAAGCCGAGCTGGTGCACGAGTTCATCCGCAACGGGGCGCGCTCCGCCGCCTACGGCTCGATCGTGGCGGCAGGGGCCAATGCCTGCGTGCTGCACTACCGCGAGAACTCGGCGGAGCTTCGCAAGGGCGAGCTCATGCTGATCGACGCCGGCTGCGAGCTCGACAGCTACGCCTCAGACATCACCCGCACGTTCCCGGTCGCGGCGCGCTTTTCCGCGGTACAGCGCGACGTGTACGAGCTGGTGCTGGCCTCGCAGGAAGCCGCGATCAAGGCGGTCAAGCCGGGCGCCGATTTCATCGACTACCACGACGTCGCCACTCGCGTCCTCGTGCAGGGCTACATCGACTTCAAGCTCTGCAAGGGCAGCGTGGATGCGGTCGTCGAGAGCGGCGCCTACAAGCAGTTCTACATGCACCGTACCGGCCATTGGCTCGGCCTGGACGTGCATGACGCGGGCGACTACATGCAGAAGGGCAAGTGGCGCAAGTTGAAGCCCGGCATGGTGCTCACCGTAGAGCCCGGCACGTACATCCGGCCCGCCGACAACGTGCCGAAGGCGTTCTGGAACATCGGCGTGCGCATCGAGGACGACGTGCTGGTGACGACCAGGGGCCGCGAAGTGCTCACCGCCGATTGCCCCAAGAAGGTGAAGGACGTCGAGGACGCGGTCCTCGACCGTTGATGCGTGGCTGCGAGCGGCCGGCAACCCATTGATTGACGTCGCCATCGTCGGGGCCGGCCCGGTCGGCGCGGCGGTGGCGGCCCGCCTCGGGCGGCAAGGCCTCGATTGCGCGATCTTCGAGGCGCGGCCCGCGCCCGCGGCCGACGCACGCATGCTTGCCATTTCGGACGCCAGCCGCGAGGGCCTCGAAGCGATCGGAGGTTGGCCACGGGACGGCGTAACGGCCATTACGTCGATCCACGTGTCCCAGCTCGGCGGTCCCGGCCGCACCCTGATCGAGGCGCGCGAACAGGGGCTCGATGCGCTCGGGCACACGGTTGGATTCGCCGCACTCGAACGAGCGCTGCACGACGCGGCCAGGTCGGCGGGCGTTGCGATCCATTTCGGCGCCGCCTGCGACCGGATCGACCTTGCTTCGGATGCCGCACGCATTGCCGTGAAAGGGCTCGGCACGATCGAAGCCCGCCTCCTGGTACTCGCCGATGGCGGTGCGAATGCCGCGCGCATTCCGGGCGTGGCATTCGACGAAAAGGACTATGGCCAGCACGCTGTCGTCGCCGCGGTCTCGGCCGACCGGCCACACGGGGGGCGGGCCTGGGAACGGTTCACGCCCACGGGGCCCATGGCGCTGCTGCCCGTGGCCGAGCGATACGCGCTGGTGTGGACCGCGACTGCGGACCAGGCCGCCCGCTTGCGCGAACTCGATGACGCGACTTTCGTTTCCGGGCTGCAGCAACGCTTCGGCGATCGCGCCGGGCGTTTCGTCTCATCCGGCCCGCGCGCCTCGTTTCCGTTGAAACTGCGGGTCGTGAACACGCCGGTCGCATTGCGCACCGCCATCGTGGGCAACGCCGCCCAGGCGTTGCACCCGATCGCCGGGCAGGGCCTCAACCTCGGCCTGCGCGACGCGCAGCAGCTCGCGGACACGATCGCCCTGGCCGATCGGGCCTCGCTGGGATCGCTAGCCATGCTGGGTGCGTACCGCGATGCCCGCCGCCGCGACACGCGCCGCGGAGTCGCCTTCACCGACCTCCTGGTCTCCGCGTTCGCGGCCGACTGGCCGCTGCCGCGGTGGGGACGTGGACTTGCCCTCGCGGTACTCGACGTGTTTCCGCCGGCGCGGCGGTTGCTCGCCGAGCGCATGATCCACGGCGCGCCCAACCGGTGAC
>CAMPHL010000157.1 GCA_946885905.1 uncultured Pseudomonadota bacterium
CTCGCTGCTCGCCACCGGCGCCATCGTCTTCGACCGCCCCGACTTCAAGGCCAAGGCGGGCGAGCTCGACCACAAGACGCGCTGGCTGCTGGGTCCAGCCGCGACCGATGCGTGGGACAAGCTCCCCGAGCCGCGCGAGCTGCCGGTGCGCCGCGCCTTCCCGGACGGCGGCTATTACATCCTCGGCGCCGACTTCGAGACGCCGCGCGAGATTCGCGTCGTGGCCGACGCGGGGCCGCTGGGCTACCGCGAGATCGCCGCGCATGGCCACGCCGACGCGCTCTCCTTCACCCTTTCCGTGGGCGGCGAGGAGATCCTGGTCGATCCGGGCACCTATGCGTACCACACGCAGCCGGAGTGGCGCGCCTACTTCCGCGGCACGGCGGCGCACAACACGGTGCGCATCGACGGGCTCGACCAGTCGCAACCCGGCGGCAACTTCATGTGGCTGCGCAAGGCGCGCGCGCGGGCCTCGGCCTGGTCGAGCACCCCCGAGCAGGATTTCCTCGAGGCCTCGCACGACGGCTACATGGCGCTCGACGACCCGGTGCTGCATCGCCGCCGCCTGGTGCTGCGCAAGGCCGAGCGCCGCCTGGTGATCGAGGACTACCTCGAGATGCACGCGCCGCACGACGTCGAGATCTTCTTCCATTGCGCTCCCGAGGCCCATGCGCTGGCGCTCTTCGGCGGCGTGAAGGTCCTGCGGGGCGGCCAGGCCCTGCACCTGAAGTGGCCCGACCTCGAGGACGGACGCGCCGAGATCCTGCGCGGGCGCACCGGCCCGATCGCGGGATGGGTCTCGCGCCGCTTCGACCGGCGCGAGCCCGCGCCCACGCTCGCCTGGCGCGCGCGCCTGGCCGGCGATTGCGTGCTGCGCACCGTGATCGACATACCCGATCGAGGAGGCACGCCGTGAAGACGTTGCTGACCTTCGACTACGAGGTGTATTTCGGCCGCCGCACCGGCAGCGTCGAAAAGTGCCTCCTGGAGCCCACCGACGCGCTGGCCCGCGTGGCCGCGAAGCACGGCGCGCCCTTGTCCTTCTTCGTGGACACGGGCTACCTGCTGGCGCTGCGGCGCGAGATGCGAAGCCGCACGGCGCTGCGCCTCGCACACGACGCCATCTGCCGGCAACTGAACGACCTTGCGCGCAAGGGCCACGAGCTGCAGCTTCACGTCCACCCGCACTGGGAGGACGCGCGCTGGGAGAACGGCGAGTGGAAGCTCGACCTCGCGCGCTACGCGCTGCACAGCTTCGAGCCGGCGCAGGCGGGCGAGATCGTGAAGCGCTACCTGGATGCGTTGCGCGACCTGGGCGGTCCCTCCGCGGGACGCGCGTATCGCGCAGGCGGTTGGGTGATCCAGCCGTTCGAGAAGCTGCGCCCCGCGCTCGCCGCCGCGGGCGTGAAGATCGACAGCACCGTCTATCCCGGCGGGCATCGCGCGGGATCGGTGCAGCCGTACGACTTCCGCGCGGCGCCCGCGCGCAGCCGCTGGCGCTTCGAGCACGACCCGCTCGTGGAGGACCCGAAGGGCACCTTCCTCGAGGTCCCGATCGCGAGCCGCACGCTCGAGCCCTCGTTCTTCTGGCGCCTCGCCCTCGCGAAGAAGGCCGGTGGCCGGCGCCATCGCGCCTTCGGCGACGGCAAGGCGATCCCGATGGATGGCGGCGATCTCGCTTCCAGGCTCACCAGGCCCTCGACGAGCGTGGTCTCGGTCGACGGTTACAAGTCGACTTTCCTCCAGGAAGCGGCCGACGACTACCGGCGGCGCGCGCTCGAGGATTTCGTCGTCATCGGCCACCCCAAGGCGCTCACGCCGTATTCGCTCGAGCGCATCGACCAATTCCTCGCCGGGGGCAGGGCCGGCGAGCTCGCCAACTACGCCTCCTACGCATGAAGCCCACGATCGACCTCGTCGCCGGCGCGCGGCCCAATTTCATGAAGATCGCCCCGATCGCGCGCGCGCTCGCCGCGGACGGGCGGCTCGACTTCCGCCTGGTCCATACCGGCCAGCACCACGACCGGGAGATGAACGCCATCTTCTTCGAGGAGCTGGGAATCCCCGAGCCGCACGTGCGCCTGGGCACCGGCGGCGGCTCGCACGCCGAGCAGACCGCGCGCGTGATGGTGGCCTACGAGGCGCTCGTCGCCGAGCGCCGCCCCGATGCCACGCTCGTCGTGGGCGACGTGAACTCCACGCTCGCGTGCGCGCTCGCGGCGAGGAAGCTCGGCATCCCCGTGGCGCACGTCGAGGCGGGGCTGCGAAGCGGCGACATGGCCATGCCGGAGGAGGTGAACCGCAAGGCCGTGGATGCGATCTCCGACTGGTTCTTCGTGACCGAGCCCTCGGGCCGTGCGCACCTGCTGCGCGAAGGCCGGCCGCCCAGCCGCGTGATCGAGGTCGGCAACGTGATGGTCGACAACCTGCTCTACCAGCTCGCGCGCCTCGACGCGATCGACCCGCGCTCGCTCGCAACCGACGCTTTCAAACGTGCGCACCCGCGTTATGGCGTGGTGACCCTCCACAGGGCCTCCAACGTGGACACGCGCACGGAGCTCGTGCGCATCGCCACGGCGCTGCGCTCGGTGTCTGACACCGGTTTTCCGTTGGCCTTTCCGGTGCACCCGCGCACGCGGGCGAGTCTCGAGCGTTTCGGCATCGACCTGGGTCCGAACGTCACGCTGCTGGCCCCGCAGGGCTACATGGCCTTCCTGCACCTGTGGAAGGACGCGGCGGTCGTGCTGACCGACAGCGGCGGGCTGCAGGAAGAGACGACGGCGCTGGGAGTGCCGTGCGTGACGCTGCGCGACAACACCGAGCGGCCGATCACCGTGAGCGAAGGCACCAACGTGCTCGCAGGTACCGAGCCGGCCGCCATCGCCGCCGCGGCGATGAACGCCGCGGCGAGCGCGAAGGGCACGCGCCGTCCGGCGCTATGGGATGGGCACGCGGCCGAGCGCATCGTGAATGCGATGGCCGGCGCCCTGGTGCAGGCGCGGGAAGCGACGCGCGCGCCGGTCGTGAAGGGCCCCGCGCCCGGCGTGCGCCGCCTGAAGGTGCTCGGCGTTCCGGTCGACAACCTCGACATGTCCGAGACCCTCGACGTGATCGCGGGCTTCATCGCGAGCCGGCGTCCGCACCAGCACGTGGTGGTGAACGTGGACAAGGTGGTGAAGGCGCACCGGGATCCGGCCATCGCGCGGATCATCGGGCGCTGCGCCCTGGTTTCCGCCGACGGGATGCCCGTGGTCTGGGCCTCGCGCCTCCTCGGCACGCCGCTCAAGGAGCGCGTCACGGGCATCGACCTCTTCGAGGCGCTGATGGAACGTTCCGCGCGCGAAGGCTGGCGCGTATTCCTGCTCGGTGCGCGGGCGGAGGTCGTCGGACACGTGCGCTCGATCTACGGGCAGCGCTATCCGGGCCTGGTCATCGCCGGCCATCGCGACGGCTACTGGAGCGAGGCCGAGGAGGCGCAGGTCGCCGACCAGGTGAGGCGCGCGCAACCCGACATCCTCGCGGTGGCGATCAGCTCGCCCAGGAAAGAGCAGTTCCTCGACCGCTGGCAGGCGCACATGCGCGTGCCCTTCGCGATGGGGGTCGGGGGCACGTTCGACGTCGTGGCGGGCCGCGTGCGCCGCGCCCCCGTGCTCATGCAGCGCATCGGGCTCGAGTGGCTCGCGCGCGTGGCGCAGGAGCCGCGCCGCATGTTCCGGCGCTACTTCGTCGACAGCCTGCCCTTCTTCTGCATCCTCGGCCGGGCGCTCGGCATGCGGGCGCTGCGCCGCCCGGCGCGCCTGATTTTCCCGATCGCGATCGCCACGCTCGCCATCTCGGAGGTGGCCGAGTCATGAAGGAAGTGGTCATGCTCGGGAGCGGCCGCGAGGTGCGGGGCGGCATCTCGGCCATTGTCAACGTGTGCTTCGAGCAGGGCCTCTTCGACCGCTGGCACGCGCGCTACCTCGCCACGCACTGCGATGGAGCCAGGCCGGTGAAGGCCCTTCGGGCCGCGGCGAGCTTCGCGCGCTTCGCGACGTTGCTCGCCGCCGGCCGGATCGCCCTCGTGCATGCGCACATCGCCTCGGGCGCGAGCCTCTGGCGCAAGGCGGCTTTCATACGGCTCGCGCGCGCCGCGGGCGTGCCCTATGTGCTGCACGTGCACGCCGGCGACTTCGAGGCCCGTTACGTGAGGGCGTCACGACCCACGCGCGCGCTCTTGCGGGACCTCTACAGGAAGGCTTCGCGCGTGATCGCCCTTTCGCCGTCGTGGAAGGAGCCGATCGAGGGCGTCGTGCCCGAGGCCCGTGTGGACGTGGTGCCCAATCCCGTCGCGATCCCGCCGTGGAATCCGCATGCCGCGCCAAGGCGTCCGGTTGCGCTCTTCCTGGGTGTGGTGCGGGCGGAGAAGGGCGTCTACGAGCTTCTTGCCGCATGGCCGTGGGTGCTCGCGAAGATCCCGGAGGCGCGGCTCGTGATCGCGGGCACGGGTGAGCTCGCGCGCGCTCGCGCGCTCGCGCAGGAGCTCGGCATCTCGCCGTCGATCGAATTCCCCGGATGGGTGGGCCCCGAAGAGAAAGCGCGGCTGCTCGCGAAGTCGAGCGCCCTCGTGCTGCCGTCGCATTTCGAGGCCTTGCCGATGGCAGTGCTCGAGGGGATGGCCGCGGGGCTGCCCATTGTCGCCACGCGCGTCGGCGCGATCCCCGAGGCGGTGGGTGCGCAGGCCGGGATCCTCGTGCCGCCCCACGACGTGGACGCCCTCGCCAGGGCGCTCACCGTGACCCTGGGCGACGGCCCGCAGCGCATCGCCATGGGCGCGGCCGCGCGGCTCCGTGCCCGCGAAAACTTTTCCGCCGAAGTGGTCGTGCCGGCGATCGAGCGCCTCTGGTCTTCCCTCGCGCCCGACACCAAACGGACTAATCGATGGGTGGCCGCTGGCCCATGAGGGGTCAATTCGCCTACGCATAGTGGCGGTAGACCCCTCGCAGTCCCCACGGAGACCACCGGATGAAGATCAGCATCATGGGCCTTGGCTACGTCGGCGCCGTCTCGGCCGGCTGCCTCGCAGAGGAAGGCCACGAAGTCGTCGGCGTCGATCCGCAGCGCGCCAAGGTCGACCTCATCAACGCGGGCAAGAGCCCGATCGTCGAGCGCGACCTGGGCGACATGATCGCCAAGGGCGTGGCCGAAGCGCGCCTGCGGGCCACGACCGACGTCCAGGAAGCCGTGCGCCACACCGACGTCTCGCTGGTCTGCGTGGGTACGCCCAGCCTGGGCAACGGCCACATCGACCTGCGCCACGTGAAGCGCGTGTGCGAGCAGATCGGCGAGGGCCTGCGCGAGCACCACGGCCACACGGTGGTGATCCGCAGCACGATGCTGCCCGGCACGATGAAGAACGTGGTGATCCCCGCGCTCGAGGACGCCTCGGGGCTGAAGGCGGGCGAGGACTTCGGCATCTGCATCAATCCCGAATTCCTGCGCGAAGGCACGGCCGTCCACGACTACTTCCATCCGCCTAAAACCGTCATAGGCGAGCTCGATCGCGCGAGCGGCGACGTGCTGGTGAAGCTCTACGGACACATGCCGTGCCCGCTCATCCGCACCGACTACGAAACGGCGGAGATGGTGAAGTACGCCGACAACACCTGGCACGCGCTCAAGGTCGCGTTCGCCAACGAGATCGGGAACATCTGCAAGGGCCTGGGGCTGGACAGCCACAAGCTCATGGACATCTTCTGCCAGGACACCAAGCTCAACCTCTCGCCCTATTACCTCAAGCCCGGCTTCGCCTTCGGCGGCTCGTGCCTGCCCAAGGACGTGCGCGCGATCTCGTACAAGGCGAAGACGCTCGACGTCTCGGTGCCGATCATCAACGCGATCCTGCCCTCCAACCAGGAGCAGGTCGAGCGCGGCATCCGGGCCGTGGTGGAGAAGGGCTCGAAGAAGGTCGGCGTCCTGGGCTTCAGCTTCAAGGCCGGCACCGACGACCTGCGCGAGAGCCCGATGGTGGAGCTGGTCGAGCGCCTGATCGGCAAGGGCTACGACCTGCGCATCTACGACAGCAACGTGCGCATGGCGAGCATCCACGGCGCCAACCGCCAGTACATCCTCGAGCACATCCCGCACATCCACCGGCTGATGGTGGACTCGATGCAGGAGGTGCTCGACCACGCCGGCACGATCGTGATCGGCAACGGCTCGGAGGAGTTCCGCGAGGCGCCGCGGCTGCTCGCTCCCGGGCAGTCGATCGTGGACCTGGTGCGGATCGCCGACAGTCCGTCCATCGAGGGCGTCTACGACGGGATTTGCTGGTAGGTGTCTTGCCTGGCGGGGCTGCGCTGGACGAGAACCTTGGAACACGGATGAAACGGATAAAACGGATAAACACGGATAACCCAATGGCAGGTCTTTCGTGCCTACTCCCAACGCAGGCACGAAATTCAAATGAATTTG
>CAMPHL010000158.1 GCA_946885905.1 uncultured Pseudomonadota bacterium
GGCCCCCAAGACCGTGAAGATCCGCGTCCAGTCGGTGATCCCCACCACCGCGGATGAGGTGACGATGCTGAAGGAGTTCGCGGCCGACGTGGCCGCGCTCACCAACAACACCGTGACCTTCGAGGTGCTCCCCGCCGGCGCCGTCGTCGCGGTGAACGACACCCTGGACGCGGTGGACAAGGGCCTCATCGAGGGCGGCTTCGCCTGGACACACTACTGGTCCGGCAAGCACCCGGCCGCCGCGCTCTTCGGCTCTCCGGCCGCGGGCTCGGGCGTCGGCATGGACAACTTCGCCTGGGTGTCGTGGTTCCTCTACGGCGGCGGCAAGGAGCTCTACGACCAGCTTTGGGTGGAGATGAAGGTCAACGTGAAGGGCTTCATCCTGCAGCCGGTGGGCCCCGAGGCGCTCGGCTGGTTCAAGAAGCCGATCAACTCGATGGCCGATTTCCGCAAGCTGCGCTTCCGCGCGCCGCCCGGAATCCCCGGCCAGATCTACAACGACATCGGCGTGGCTGCGGTGGCGATGGGCGGCGGCGATATCCTGCCGGGCCTGGAAAAGGGCGTCATCGACGCGGCCGAGTGGTGCTGCCCGAAGCCCGACCTCACCTATGGCTTCCAGAAGGTGCTCAAGCACTACTACCTCGAGGGCCTGCACCAGGTGGTGGTGAACGCGGACCTCTACATCAACGGCGACGTCTGGAAGTCGCTCTCGCCCACGCAGCAGAAGGCGGTCGAGGTCGCGGCCAACGCCTCGCTCATGAAGACCGTGGCCTACCGGATCCACGAGAACGGCAAGGCCTTGAAGGAGCTCACCGAGAAGCACGGCGTGATCGTCCACGAGAGCCCTGCCGACTACTTCAAGGAGTACGGCGCGGCCGCGATGAAGAATTTCCAGAAGAACGCCGACGCGAACCCCTTCTTCAAGAAGGTCTGGGACAGCCAGAAGGCATGGGCCGACGTAGCCATCCCGTTCTGGGCGCGCGCGCAGAGGGCGAACGCCTCGATGGGCGGCGCTTACGCCGAGGTCCTCAAGAAGGGCAAAGGCGGCGCCGCACCCGCGAAGGCCACGCCTGCAAAGGCCGACGCCAAGCCGGCACCGAAGAAGTAGCCCCGATGAAGTCGCCCGCCCGGCGCTCGTTCACGCGAGCCCCGGGCGGGACCCTTTTCGCAAGGCGCCAATGACCGAGCACAACCTCACCGACGAGATGATCGCCGGGCGGCGGCCCGATTCCCACGGCCACCTGCCCGAGGACATGCCGCGCTGGATGTCGACAAGCATCGTCGCCATCGACACCTTCAGCCTGTGGATCGGACGCGTGATCGCCTGGGCGACCCTCCCGCTCATGGGCGCGATGATCTACGAGGTCGTCGCGCGCTACTTCTTCACCGCCCCCACCCTCTGGGCCTACGACATAAGCCGCATGATCTACGGGGGGATGTTCGTCCTCGGCGCGGCCTACGCGCTCTCCAAGGGCGTGCACATCCGCTCCGACTTCCTCTATCGAAAGTGGAGCGTCCAGACGCAGGGCCGCGTGGACACCTTCCTGTACGCGTTCTGCTACTTCCCCGCGATGATCATCCTGCTGTGGGTATCGTCGGACTGGGCCTGGAACTCGCTCTCGCGCGGCGAGCGCGGCACCGATACCTCGTGGATGCCGCTGCTGGGGCCGGTGAAGAGCACGCTTCCGATCGGCGTCGCCTTCCTGGTAATCCAGGGCGTCTCCGAGCTGCTGAAGAGCGTGCACGCGGCGCGGAAGGGAAAGTGGCCCGCATGAGCCCCGAGATGATCGGCCTCGCCATGGTGGGCGCCATGCTGGTGGGGATCTTCGTGGGTTTCCCGATCTCCTTCACCCTCATCTTCCTCGGCATCGCCTTCGGCTACTGGGGCTTCGGCAAGCTGGTCTTCTACCTCATGACGCTGCAGTTCAACGCGACCATGATGGAGCAGACGCTCGCCGCGGTGCCGCTCTTCGTCTTCATGGGCATCATGATGGAGCAGGCGAACCTGATGGAACGCCTGTTCGACGCGGTGCAGCGCATGCTCTCGCGCGTGCGCGGCTCGCTCTACCTCGCCGTCATGTTCGTGGCGACGATCTTCGCCGCGGCCACCGGGATCGTGGGCGCCTCGGTCACGATCCTCGGCATCATGGCGGGCAAGTCGATGATCCGCTCCGGCTACGACGTCCAGCTCTCCTCGGGCCTCATCGCCGCGGGCGGAACGCTCGGCATCCTCATTCCGCCCTCGATCATGCTGGTGGTGATGGGGCCGGTGCTGGAAGTGCCGGTCACCACGCTCTTCGCGGCGGCGATCGTGCCCGGCATCATGCTGGCACTCATGTTCACCGGCTACGCGATGCTGCGCTGCTACATCAATCCCGCGCTCGGCCCGGCGCTCACGGTCGAGCAGCGCAGCGAGGGATCGATGCGCGACGTCTGGATCCAGTTCTTCCTCGGGCTGGTGCCCCCGGCGATCCTGGTGCTGGCGGCGCTCGGCAGCATCGTCTTCGGCCTCGCGACGCCGACGGAGGGCGCGGCCTGCGGCGCCCTGGGCGCGCTCCTGCTCACGGCGGCCTACGGGCGCCTGAGCTGGCGCAACCTCCACGTTGCGCTGGTGAAGACGCTCGAGATCACGGTCCTCATCCTCTTCCTGGTCGCGGCGTCGAACTTCTTCGGCGCCGTGTTCGCCAAGCTCGGCACGCCCACGCTCCTCACGGACACGCTGCTGGGGATGGACCTGAACCCGTACGTGACGCTCGCCATCATCATGGCGCTCATCTTCCTGCTCGGCTGGCCGCTGGAGTGGGTGCCGATCGTGCTGATCGTGGTGCCGTTCCTGATCCCGCTGGTGGTGAAGCTCGGCTTCGACAAGGCGTGGTTCGGGATCCTGGTCGCGGTGAACCTGCAGACGGCGTGGCTCTCGCCACCCGTAGCGATGTCGGCCTATTTCCTGAAGGGCGTGGTGCCGCAGTGGGAGCTGGGCGACATCTACAAGGGAATGATCCAGTTCATGGCGCTGCAGCTCCTCGGGCTGATCCTCATCATCGCGTTCCCGCAGATCGCGCTCTGGCTGCCCGAATACATCTACGGGAAATAGGAGCCAGGAGACATGGAATATCTCAAGAAAGCTTCCAAGACGCCCGAGACCGAGAGCGGGAATGCCCGCAAGGTCGTGGACGAGATGCTCGCCGCGATCCGCGCGGGCGGCGAGGCGGCGGTGCGCGACTACGCGCGCAAGCTCGACCAGTGGGAGGGCGAGATCCTGGTGAGCGCGGCCGAGGTCGAGCGGCGCACCCGGGAGATCGACACCGGCGTCAAGCGCGACATCGAGTTCGCGACCCGGCAGGTGCGCCGCTTCGCCGAAGCGCAGCGTGAATCGATGAAGGAGTTCGCGACCGAGGTCATTCCCGGGCTCACCGCGGGCCAGCGCCTCATTCCGGTGAACGTGGCCGGCTGCTACGTGCCCACCGGCCGCTACGCCCACATCGCGACCGCGTACATGACCATCGCGACCGCCAAGGCCGCCGGGGTGCCCATGGTGGTCGCGTGCTCCACGCCCTGCCAGGGCGAGGGCATCCACCCGCAGGTGCTCTATGCGATGAAGGTCGCGGGCGCCGACGTCATCATGACGCTGGGCGGCGTGCAGGCGATCGCCTCGCTCGCCTTCGGGCTCTTCACCGGCAAGCCCGCCGACATCCTCGTCGGGCCCGGCAACAAGTACGTGGCCGAGGCCAAGCGCGCGCTCTACGGCGAGGTCGGCATCGACGTGTTCGCGGGTCCCTCGGAGATCGCCGTGATCGCCGACGAGAGCGCCAACGCGGAGATGGTGGCGGTCGACCTGGTGGGGCAGGCCGAGCACGGGCACGAGTCGCCGGCATGGCTCTTCACCACCTCCCGCCCGCTCGCCGAGGAGGTGATGCGCCGCGTGCCCGCGCTGATCGAGAAGCTCCCCGCCACCGCGCGCGACGCGGCGGGTGCCGCCTGGCGCGACTACGGCGAGGTCGTCCTGTGCGGCAGCCGCGAGGAGGTAGCGCAGGTTTCCGACAAGTACGCCTCCGAGCACCTCGAGGTGCACGCGAAGGACCTCGACTGGTGGCTCGCGCGCCTCACCTGCTACGGCTCGCTCTTCCTCGGCGAGGAGACCACGGTGGCCTACGGCGACAAGGCTTCGGGTCCCAATCACGTGCTTCCCACGCGCGGGGCCGCGAAGTACTCCGGCGGGCTGTCGGTGCACAAGTTCATCAAGACGGTCACCTGGCAGCGCATGACCCGGCAGGCCAACCACCCGATCGGCCAGGCGACCGCCCGCATCTCGCGCCTCGAGGGCATGGAGGCGCACGCGCGCACCGCGGACGAGCGCCTCGCGCGCTACTTCCCCAAGGAGCGCTTCGAGCTGGGCGACCCGGTCGCGCGCTGAAGGCCGCCATGCCCGCTCCAGCCTGTTTCAGCCTCGATGGGCGCGTAGCGATGGTCACGGGCGCGAGCTCCGGCATCGGGCGCGAGATCGCCCTCGCCCTGGCGGAGGCGGGCGCGCGGGTCGTGCTGGCCGCGCGACGCGAGGCCGAGCTCGATGCCGTCCGTGGCGAGATCGAGGCGATGGGTACGCGCGCGGCCACCGTCGCCGCGGACCTCGCGGACCGCGCGCAGCTCAAAGCCGCCGCGGTCGAGGCCGCCGAGCCCTTCGGACCGCCCGACATCCTGGTGAACGCAGCGGGCATCAATATCCGCAAACCCATCCTCGAGTTGACCGAGTCGGACTGGGATGCGGTGCTCTCCATCAACCTCGATACGCCCTTCTTCCTCGGGCAGGCGCTGGCGCCCGCGATGATCGAGCGCGGCTGGGGCCGGATCATCAACGTCGCCTCGCTCCAGTCCGTGCGCGCCTTTCCGATGGGCGCCGCCTACGGCGCGTCGAAAGGCGGGATCGCGCAGCTCACGCGCGCGCAGGCCGAAGCGTTCTCGCGCAAGGGCGTCACCTGCAACGCGATCGCCCCGGGCTTCTTCGCCACGGGCCTCACCGAGCCCGTGGTCCGCGACGCCGCGCGCTGGCAGAAGCTCGCCGAGAGCACGATGATCGGCCGCAACGGCGAGCTGCGCGACCTGCGCGGCGCGGCCGTGTTCCTGGCGAGCCACGCCTCGGACTACATTACCGGGCAGCTGCTGTTCGTGGACGGTGGGTTCTCGGCCGGGTGAGACGGCCGAGCCCGAGGCAGGCAACTCACGCCGCTGGAGGCGTCACCCGAGAGGCACGGCCTTCGCATTGGCGTCCAGCCATTGCTGGAAGCTCGCGAGCTTCGGATTCAGGCGGCGCGTGCGCTCGACGCTGCGCGAGGCCATGAAGTCCTCGTTGAAGTCGCGATAGAACTGGAACATGTTGCCGAGGTCGTCGGCGCCGGGGAAGTCGAGGGCGCGGTAGGCCTCCGGCGCCATGTCGTTGTAGACGACTCTCCGGCCCAGCGCCCTCGTGAACGCCACGGCCATGTCCTTGCCGGACACGTGGTCGCCGGCGATGCCCACCGTCTTTCCGATGTACTCGCAGCCGCGCTTGAAGATCGCGTATGCGGTGGGGCCGATGTCCCCCGCCGCGATGCCGGTGAGCTTGCCGTCGCCCATGGGCATGGAGATCGCGAGCGTGCCGTCGGGGCCCACCTTCGGCCCCATCCCGAAGTGGATGAAGTTCTCCCAGTAAAAGGAGGTGAGCAGGAACGTGGTGGGAACTCCCAGGTCGTTCCACACGTGGTCGATCGCGCCCTTGCCGTCGAAGTGGGGCACCTTCCACTGGCCGCCCAGCGTGGGCATGCGCTCGTCGTCGAGCGGGACCCAGCGGCGCACGTCCTCGAGCGTGGACCAGATCACGTGCTTCAGCCCCGCGGCGCTCGCCGCCTCGGCCATGTTGCGGGCCTGGGCCTGCTCCCTCTCGGGAGAGAAATGCTCCCAGAAGTTGGTCACGCTGAAAGCGCCGTAGGCGCCGGCGAAGGCCTTCTCCAGGGTCGCGGAGGCATCGAGATCGGCCTCGACCACCTCGGCGCCCATCTCGGCCAGCGCGCGTGCCTTGTCCGAGTCCTTGTGGCGGGTGATGGCGCGGACGGCGAAGCCGCCCGAGGGGTCCGCGAGGATGGCGTGTGCCAGGCCACCGCCCTGCGCGC
The DNA here is from genome assembly GCA_946885905.1 of uncultured Pseudomonadota bacterium. The sequence continues at coordinate 6,144 of CAMPHL010000158.1, forward strand.
CCGTAGCACCGGTCACTGCGATGATCTTCGTATCGGTCATGTGATCCTCCCTTGTCTCAAGCCCACGGCAGCAGCACCAGGTTGCCGCGGGCCTCGTTCGCCGCGAGCACCCGATGCGCGTCTGCAGCGCGCGCGAGCGGGAAGGTGCGGTCGAGCAGCGGCCTCACCCGTCCCGCGGCCACCTGCTCGAGCCCCCAGCGGAAGTCCGCGACGTCGCCCATCAGCGTGCCCAGCAAACGCTTGTGGCCGAAGAAGAACTCGCGCACGTGGATCGTGGCCTCCTGGCCCGCGACGAAGCCCATGG